>NZ_CAXBCK010000030.1:0-46169 GCF_963974425.1 uncultured Marixanthomonas sp. | reverse complement strand
CTCTTGAAAATACATGAGTTCTTGTATGATAGATAGTTCGAAATTGAAGTCTTTAAAATCAATGAGTTCTTCCCTTATTTTAGGAATTGTGTATTGGTCAGCAGGCATATACTGTCGCCTATCTTCATCAAGTAGTTCCTGTAGCAATTGGCCTAAATTCTCTTTGGTATTGCTCGACATATGGGTACCTCTGGTCTCCACACCAGTTTTCAACCACTTAACCAATTTGGAATCGGTGTTTAGATGGTTTTCCAGGCCATCGAAATAGCTTACATCAACATGTTTCATGAATTCGATACCTAAAGATTCTTCTATCTTGTAAATTAATTACGGAAAATCATCAGGACTTTCTACTGCCGGCCATTATTTTAACTGTTGCGATTCTACTCTAAGGTTGTTATTTGGACGCCATTGTACTTGGTATAACTGATCAGGTCTGTCTAATTGCACTAACCAATATTCGTCATTTGAAACACGCAAAGTGAGATAGAGATCTTCTGGTTTTAATTTATTCAATGAATACAACCAGTTTTCAATATTGCAAGTAGATATGGTAAATAAGATTGATTGATGTGCTGGCAGTGTAACATCTTTCGTGGACAACCAATTTTTCATAATTTTTACTTTATTTTATTCTTTGTAAAAACTTTGAGCCGCTAATCGCCCCTATTTATAAGTTCCAAGAAAAAACACATCAGGTTGTTGCAGTTTTTCCTTAAAAGCTTGGGTAGGCGTTGCTTTAAGTCCTAATTGAAGATAACGGGTGAAGTTACCCATTCTAGGTTTTTTCCTAATAAGCCTCAAAGCCACTTTGTTTTCAACCTCACTGTATCCAAGTATGGTATAACTATATACTGTGAACTGATTTTCTGGATATTGGATTTGATTATTCAACAAATTGAGAGCCTCTTTGAACGTTTTAGCCTGTTGTAACTTAAGCGTATCTATTCCACATAATTTCTTTACATAGGGATCATTTTTAATGGCCGTAAGCAGAGAAGTTTCATCAACTATATTGAGAATATTATAAGGTTCTTGGGTTGCTACGTTTATGGTAGTAATTGTGCTAAAAGCGGTTGGGTGACCACCCCAATAGTCAGCCATATTCCGTTTATATGACAGCGCATTACCTACTAAAGATAAGGGGGCGTAAGTAACATACACATAAGGCCTTATACCTTGTTTTACTAGTTCTTGCGCATTGTTTTCTTTTAAAATTTTCTTCTCTTCTACATTGGCATTATAAATGGTGTCATTTTTATAGATTGCTTTTTTGCTTGTAATCAACAATAAATCTGATTGATACAATACCATATCGGAGTCGGTTTGTTGCCCGTAAAAATATATTGGTAAAGCAACAAACAATAAGAATGTACAACACTTCATAAGCCCAACATCAATTTATTATAATGGAAGTTTTTACGCAATTATTTCTATTTTATTTGAAATTGATTCTTGACTAAAATTATTTTTTAAAATGAACAACCTCCATTGATCATATCATCCAACGAAGGGTTATAAGCGTTTTGTCTGGCTATAAAAAATATACTTTCTTTTTCTTCTTCAAGAAAACTGGATAAAGCACAAAAATCAGTTAGCGAATCATTAAGGTCAATTTTAATTTCGGAAGACGAACTAATTCCTTCAAGCCCATTGAGAGATACTAGATTTATATTATTGGTAATTAAAAGTGAGGATACGACATTTAAGTTTTCTAAACCACTCAGGGAGGATAATGATAAATTATCGAAAAGGTAAAATTGAGTTCCAATATGTGTAAGGTTTACTAAAGAACCTAAATTTTCAAGTTTATCATTATTCTTTATCCTCAAATTAGTGGAGATATTAGCTAAATTTTCAAGTCCATTTAATGAAGTTAATTCAGCATTATTTTCAATCAATAAAAATTTCACCTTTTGAATATTTTCTAAACCTTTTAGCGATTTTAAGCCTTTGTTGTTTTTAATAAAAACACCATTCACTTGTTCTAAGTTTTGCAACGCACTTAAATCTTCGATTTCATATGTAAAATCTATAATTAAATTACCAGAAATTGTTCTATATGATCGAATAGCTTCATTTTCTATATCTTTTATGGAGTTAATCTCTAAATTACCTTGTAAATGGGTAATGGGGGTTTGCACTCTATCATCATTGCTACACGAAGCCAACATGATAGACAAGAGTATATAAATAGTTTTTTTCATTTGTGCTAAATTTATAATTAATACAGTATTTAAAAGTTTGTAGGAGGGTTATTCCCCATATCTTTCGAATTGTGCTTCCATCCAATCATTAAATAGTGAATTGGTTACATTCATGATTTCATTGCCTTTTACAGGTATTGTTACATTAAATTCTTTAGCAACCCACTTTCTGAAGTCTGAATTGATTGTTTTATCATTTTCACAGTTAGATACTTTTGGAGCTACATTCATATCTGCCGATCCTATTTCATCGTGACCTATTGACAGCAACCTTAAAAAATCAACAAAAGTATCTGTCAGAGTATGCAACTCTCCTCCTTCTGAACCTAAATGAACCACTATTTGGTTTCCTTCATCATTCACCCAAAACGAGAAAATAGAACCATCTGGTCCTGCACCGAAAGTTCCAAAACGGTGGGAAACATCATCAAAACCAAACCAGTGCTTTATAGTTTCTCCATCATCAGCTCTTAGCTCAAAACAATCACCTACATATCCGTTTATGTCAATCCAGTCGCATAGTTTTTGTAACGCGTCGGGCAGTACAATCGTTTTGGAGATGCCTTTTTTAATTTTTAGATACGTACTCATCGACAATTTTGTTTTTTACTTTAAAAAAATCAATCAATATATTTAATACTTGTTCTGGTTGTGCTAATTGAATTTAATCCCTTTATTCTATGAGGACTAAGTTTTGTGTTAATTATTTCGCTTCTGTTCCATTGAGCTTTTTTTCCTTTAAAAATGTTTCTAACCGTAGTTTTTAAATTACTTTGTTGATTGGTGTTGTATATAACATACTCGTCTGGGTCCATCCCTTTATCAATCCTAAGTTTTACCTCTTCTCTTTTTTGGATGGTCTCTAACCCTTCATTCAAAATATAATTTCCCTCCGTATAGTTAAATGATTCATTTAACACCATTGTTAAATAGTGTGGTGTTATATATTTTTTAAATTCAGCCTGTGGGTCCTCCCTAAGGCTTAAGTCCTTGTCATAAGCTTCCCAATCGACTTTTCCTGATGCATACATAAAATTTCCTTCTTCAGTTCGTTCGTACAAAAAAGTATGCCCTTGTAATTTCTTATAGGTTGAAAAAAGCGTATCAATTTTATCTTGTTTTTCCTTTTCAAATGTCGCAGAGAATGATTCTCCTTCAATATATGTCGTATCTAAAAAAGTATTATAAACCACGTTATATATAGCTGTAGGAACTGCTATTGAGAATTGTTTAAGTTCAACATTATATGTGTTGTCTTTATTTTTTAAAAGCTCTATTTCAACTTCCTGATTTATCACTGAAGGATTATGCGACGTGATAAATTCACTACCAGTTCCATTTTTCTGCTCTATATGCAAAATATATGTACCACTTAGATCATTTGGTTGCGTGATTGAGATTGTTTTTTGTTCATTACCAGTTTTGCCATCTTTACAGGCTCCAAACAAGAAAAAAAGTGAAAGACAAACTAATTGAACTGTGTTCTTTTTAATAGTGGAAATCATTTGTTAATTTTAAATTAAGGAATCAAAAGTACTTAGAGCTACTGAGCTGTACCTCCCTGAAAACAGGTATATTTTTTCAGGTTTTTACCAATAACAGATATGAATAATCGTATTCTTTTAAATAATAACTATTGTTCAATTTTTTTAAAGGGCTTTTTAGCTTTAGCATACGTGGGGTTTTAACCTTCCAATCACCTTTTACATCACTGGAATCTATAGGGCATATCGATTTAAAATGATCAACATTAAAAGTGATTTTATAAAAATGGTTTTCTGGAAGCATCGGGTTTTTGTAATGATCCCTTTCAAATGGAAAGTATTTGAATATATTGCACCGCTCTGTTTTACAGTATTTTTTAAAATTTTTCCTAATCATGAATATGGAGTCGTTATTCGCACTGTTCCTAGCTTTCCACACTCCTTGAAGTAGCGTTTTTGTTTCCGATACTGATGGGGCTGTCCTCATCAAACAAATGGTGTCCAACACTCTATGGGCTCCTTTTTTTTGCCTCCACCATATTCGTGAAAAAACTCGATGGTTTTGTTTTTAAAGCCATTTCTTAAAA
The DNA here is from genome assembly GCF_963974425.1 of uncultured Marixanthomonas sp. Classification (NCBI taxonomy): domain Bacteria; kingdom Pseudomonadati; phylum Bacteroidota; class Flavobacteriia; order Flavobacteriales; family Flavobacteriaceae; genus Marixanthomonas; species uncultured Marixanthomonas sp. The sequence continues at coordinate 41,891 of NZ_CAXBCK010000030.1, read as the reverse complement.
TAGGCTCTGTGTACATAACGGGTGGTGCCTCATGAATTAGAAATTCAGTTAATAAGAATTGATTGTATCGCAGCTCAGGAAGAAAAAAATGTCCTGTACTGTCTGTTCTTGTTTCAGCTACTGCGCAATTTTCTATGGGTTGCTTGTTGATGTCAACAATCACTCCGGATAACGCATGCCTTTCTAGCCTGGAGACACAGCTTGTTAGACTCCAAAATAATAAGCTATACACAATAAAGTGTTTTGTTTTCATTGGTTTGGCTATTGTATGGTTTCTATAATTTCAGAGTAAAGAATTTTACTATACCTAAGAGGCGTTTTTTTATTTATTAATTCGTTTCAACAACTGATTAAAATCATCTTTCAGTCGCTTCTGTTCTCCATCTAAATAATATTGGGCAAAAGGAGCCCCACAACTTAAGTCGCTTATCTGTCGAATAAGCGTACCTTTCTCGAAAAAACTCCGGTCTTCTATAAGCGTGGATTTTTCAGCATCAAAAACTGCATTGTCATTGTTTTCTTGTTTACTGCTATCATCCCAGCTTAGTGGCCTGTTGTATTCGTATCGTTTTTCCAAAACAAATGATAGCGCTCCGTCTAGGGTATAAAATTCCTGAATGATTTTACCCATCTCTCCAAAATGGGTGACAACTATTTTTAAAAGTATTTTATTGAGGTAATAATAGGTTGCAGTTCCTCCTTCGGTTGATTGCTTGATTGCTTTTGTTACTGTAGCTGACCAAGCTGTAATCGTATCGATTTTTTTATAATTCTTATGAATGGGTGCCAACTTTGCTCCGAGGTACTCATCGTACACAGTGTCGGTTTGTGCAGTGTCTTGCCCTTGCTTTGATTTAATGGTTATTTCAGACTCTAAACCTTGTTTATCGATTTCATTTTTAACGGTATGTTTTTTCCCGTTGTGATGGCACCCCAACAAAAGCACTGCCATAAATAAGGTTATCAGCTTTTTCATATTTTTTTTTCAGGGTTATAAAAGTTTAATATCTATTTATATTATTGTTGTTTATACTCTTTAATGAACAGCTGGTGGCTATAAACATAATCTTCAACCCCTGTTATATAGCTTAGGATCATTTCTTTATAATTTTTATATAGCATTGTATTTATAGTACCTTCAAATATAAGTTGATCTTCTTTGTTATACAGCTTTATCTCCATAGTAGCGTTGTTTTTAGTCAATTTTGAATAAGCACTAGAGCGATAACGACCGCTTACTTTTACCCATACCGTCCCTTTTATTAATTTTCCGTCTTCAAAAATAGCGGTTGTATAAGGGGCGTTGTTTTTATAGTAAGTAAGTTTTCCTTGAATTTGATTTTCTTTTTCACTATAGGTCAACAACCTGTTTTCTTTTAGATCATAAATAGTAGTGTTTATTTCATTTTCAGAAGGGTATATCAAAACCTCTCTATAACTCTCTCTTTTTTTTATCTGTTTTACAAGTCTTCCTTGTTTATATTCCATCTCACTTCCATACATAGGTTTTTTAGTTCCTTCGTAGGGTTCTCCTTCTTTATATAGAAGCTTTGAAAGCTCGTTGCCCTCTTTGTCATAATAAATGGAATATCCTTCTTTTACGTCGTCTTTATAGTTTATTTCACTTGTTTTTTTTCCGTATAAATAATTAATAAAAGTTCCATGTTTTTTTCCGTTTCTATAGAACCCTTTTTTTTCAATAGTTTTCTCATCGTCTTCATATTCAATGCGCACTCCATTTTTAACTCCTTTTAGCACTTCTATTTTCTGTCTCTTTTTTAAGTTATAAATAGTCCCGGTGGGTTCGCCGTCTTCAAAAGTGGCTTCGGCAATTAGTTTTCCCTCTTTAGAGTAAAATTTGGCTTCACCATTGAAATCTATGTCTTCCCTTAATATTATATTGTGCGAACGAGCATTTTTTGTATATACTTTTTGATAGGTTTTTTGTTTTATAAATTCCCCATATTCTTTTTCAACAATGGCTTTTATACGGTCTGAACGATAGAAGTATTTATACTTGGTTCCTGTTTTGGTTTTATAATCATATTCAGCTAGTTTTTCGCCTTTTTTATTATAAAAAAGACCTTTTTGCAAGGAATTATCAACATTTTGATCATAGTAGAATTCCGTGCGTTTATTTCCATTACTGAAGTATTTTATTTCCTTTATAAGTTTTTCTTCTTCATCATATATTTTTGTTTCTTGAAATCGTTCCTCTTTTCTTTTCCCGTATGTTTCTTCGTAGTCATAGGTTGTTTTTTTAATTATTTTTCCACTCCTATATTCTGTCACTGCAGAAATCCTTTGGTTATAATCCACGCTATAGAGGGTTCCCTCAATAGGTATAGGGGAGTAGCCGTTTTCTAATGCATGTTGGTAGTATCGTCCTGGCTCTAATTTCACCTTTAATGTTCCTAGTTTTGTTCCTGAAGGATTATAAAAAGTGATTACAGCATTTTTTAAAGTTGCGAACAATAAACCTGTATTGGGGTGGTATATTGTTGCGGTTGTAACGACATTATCTTTATAGGTAATAATATTGTTACTCCTCATTTTTATAGTACCATTTAATTGATCGTTCTTATTTTCAAGCACACCAATTTTCTTACCTTCATCAGTAAAGGTTACCGTTTTAATTCGTTCATTATCATCAAAATAGTCTTCCCGTATTAAAATTCCGAAGGTGTTAAACTCTTTTTGGTTTGTTTTATGGCCATTCTCATAGGTTTCTATCTTTTTTACAGTTTGCCCATCATGATAAAATTCAATTAGGTTTCCTTTATCATAGTAGAGCTCGCTTAGTTTACCAACATATTGGATGGCACCTATGGTTTTACCTTTTAGGTTATAATATGTTTTTTTTAATTGAATTGTATCAAATACACTACGTTTATTCCCATTTGGGTAAAAGGATTTAACTTGAAACTCTTGGCCATTTTGAATTACATTTATATTTTCTACCCGCATAGGATCTGAATAGTAGTCAACCATTATGCCCTTAGCATCTCCTTTTTCTGAATAGAAATAAGTACCTATTAACTCTCCATTATTACCATAAAACAACGTTTTTATATGAGTTCCCGTTTCTTCATAAATTCTTTTAAAACGGATTCCTTTTCTATCGGTATCAAAGTAGGTTTTAGACAACATCCTGTCATTTTTATATGTAATTTCATAAGGTGTTCTCCTTGTTCCTTCAGATCTATAAAAAACACCTACCCCATTTAGTTTGTTATCTCTATAGTTGAATGATTCTTTTACCTCTCCTTTTTTATTATACCAAACAGCCTTTCCTTCTAAATGAACAGAGTCCTTGTATTTGGAAAACCCCGTCATTTGCTTCGTTCCATCAATATAATAATCTTTAATACTATAAAGTTTTCCTACTTTTTTTACGGGTAGTCTATAAAAAGAAGCCTTTTCTTTATTGGTTTCCTTCCAATCACGATTAAACCAAAGGGTATCGTTTTGTGCTTTAGAAACGCTACAATAGGTGAAAAACAGTAAAAATATTGTGAATTGAATTTTCATTATATTATTTATTAATATTAATGATATTAAGAGACCCTGTATAAAGCTCCTCTTTAAAAAAGGGGCAGACATATACTATAATCGTATTACTACTTAACAACAACCTTTTAACATCAATACAAATATCTTGTAATAGTAAAAGATATTTATCCCTATTTTCAGGGAGATTAAACGGTACGCTATATGCAGTTTTCTTAAGTTTTAAATAGATGATGGTTTATAGGCTATTGATATTAGAAATCAGTAGTGTCAACAAAATAGCTTATTTTGGAAGGCTCAGCACAGATTGCTTCAAGACCCTATAATGAAGCTTTAGGTAATTGACTATTAGTTATTTAAAATATTTATTGTCAATTGTTATAAGAAATATTATTTACTCAAAGGCAAGGTGTAGTTTCTCAAAAAACCGATAGTATTTAATTATGATAAAAAGAAGGTTCAATTTATTCTATTAACATAAAACAAAAGGCCGTCTAAATTAAAGACAGCCCCTTGTAGCATTAACTGTTAACTAAAATTAAGCTTTACTTGCTCTTCTCTATTTTTTTTGTAGTTACTTTTCCTTCGGTATCAATAATATTGAGAAAATAAACCCCCTCAGAAATATCTGAAATAGTAAGCGTGCTTTCTTTTTTCGCTAGAACGTTTTGTTGTTTTACTATCATCCCTAATTGATTTATCAAAACTATCTTACTAATTGAATTTCCCTTACTTTGAATGGTTATTTCATCAACAGCCGGAACAGGATATACTGCAATTTTATTTTCTAATTGATTCTCGTTAAATTCGTTACCTAACAACAATTCATCCCTGAAAATATAGACGGAGCCCGCTCGATCTATTTCATTACCACCTGTGGTATCATGATCTTCCCAAGGTGCACCGGTAATTATTTGATCATTGAATAAAGCTACACTCCAACCAAAAAAATCTTCTCCTGCAGTATCAGTTCCTTGGATTGTTTCCTCTTCTATCCATTCTCCATTAACATCTTTTTTATAGAAATATAGCTCGCCTGGATCAAAACCATAGGCGTGAGGCGCACTAACTACTAAATGCTTTTCTTTAATTTCGGTACTCCAACCAAATTGTGCACTTTCAGATGCCGGTGTACCTACTAATTTTTGTACTTCCTGCCATTCACCAGAACTATCTTCTTCATATATATACGCTGCTCCTTCCTCTCCATTGGCTCCATAAGCACCTACAACCAATTGATTTTCATATAGGCTAACTGAACTTCCGAAAAATGAATCGTTTGTAGCGTCTGACGCCATTAACTGTTGTTGATACTCCCAAACGCCTTCAGAGTTTTTTTGGAATATATAGACCGAACCTTTTCGATTGGCTGTTTCATTTGCTCCTATGGCTATTACATCACCAGATATAGAAACCCCTATGCCAAATGTTTCACTTGCAGGTGTATTGGGGCTAACCAATTTTTGCTTTTCAGTCCAGTTTCCAGACTCATTTTCAAAAACATAAGCAGCACCTACCCATCCATTCTCTCCCGGAGCACCACCTATTATAGTATTTTCTTCCACATCTAACGAAGTAGGGTTCATCCCTAATTTTGCATCGCCGCTGTAATCTGCAGCATGTAATTTTACTTCAAAATCCCACGTATCATTACTATTATTAAAATTATATACATATAATGCACCGGCTCTAACGGTTCCTTCTACATCTCCTCTACCCGATGCTACCACTAAGTAATCATCGCCAAACTTAGAGGCCCCTCCAAATTCAGCCATGTCTTGAGCATCGAAAGCTGTTAGTTTTTGAGCATCATCCCAAATACCTTCACTATCTTTTTTGTAAATATAAGCCGCTCCCGCTGCAATGGTTTCCCTTGAAGCTCCTACTATAGCGTAATTATCTTTAATATCAACTGAAGTGCCATATTCCGCACGACTTTCTCTGTCTTGACTTACTACTTTTCCTGTTTGTGTAAATTGTGCCAGTGCGGTTGTTACAGAACCCACTAAACAAGCAGCTGTGAAAATTGCTTTGGTTATAGTTGTTGTTTTCATAATTCTATATTTATTTTTATTAGTTATTATTTTTTCTTGGTTATCAAATTAATTGGCCTTGATTATGCGCTTAGAAAGTGTCTCTTCAAAAGTTTTTAATTTTTCTAACTTATTTTGAATCATAAATATCATGACTAATCTGTATAAGTAAGATATTTTATAAAGCAGGCATTTTTAATATAAAAGCTGTTGATAAATTTAAATAGAAGAAGATTTCTATTGAATAGTAAACGTGTGAAATTTTGTGACATGTCTCTAATAAAGTTGTGACAATTAACTTAACCTATTGCTTTGCATCGCATTGCATTGTATTTGATTCCAGTTTTTACAAACCGAGATAAGTTGATGTACATAATAAACAGACAGCCTAATGGTTTTAACTATTAAAATTTTAGCATTTTGAATTTATTCAAAAGTCCCTCAAATTAAAAATTACAGAAAACCATAACTTTGTAGGTGTGCAAAAATATTTAATGAAACCCTTCAAATTATTAATACAAATGATAAAAGCAGATACGGTACTTAGCGAAGAAGGACTAACCGAATTGATCGAAAGTTTTGACTCTATATGAAAAAGGGTTGTTCATTCTATAGCCAGATGATGTAGAAAGGGATGTAAAATTTGTTTTTGATGTTTATATACGAGAATACGTAGCATTTAATGGAAAGAAGACCATCGATAATTTTTATCAACCTAATAGTTTTACAACCGATTTTTTGTCGTTCACAACAGGTAATAAAGTAAAAATATGGCAAGAAAACCGTCTTTTACTAGTTGGCGATTTGTTAATCAACATGAATTTAATAACCACAAAGGTCGGTCTCAAAAAACCACCAAAAATGTTTACCAAATATACTGCTGAAAATAATAGGTCGGTTATGAAATTAGCCGACTTGAAACCGAATATCTTATGCTTTGGCCATGGCCCAGTATTATATAACGAAGGTCAACTAGATGCTTTTGTTAATACTTTATAATAGGCTTACAATAATTTTCTTACAAAAAAAAGCCTCCAGCTTATATACAACTATAAGCATAGAGACCTCCCCTACTATTAACTAACCTAATCATTAACTTGCTTACTCTTTTATAACTCGCTTTATAAAGTAATTTCCTTTTGCATCTTTTATTTTCACAAAATAAACTCCAGTTTCCAACTGCGATATATTAATCTGTTTAACCGTAGAAGCCTTTTTTACCTGCTGCCCTAAGCTATTGAATATTGCTACTGAAACGACATCACCTCCGTTTTCTTGAATGTTAATAATAGAATTTACAGGGTTAGGATACACTACAAAAGGATTCGTATTTTCTTCAAAACCAGTTGTGCCTAATTCTGTTAGATCAATAGTGTATTTAATTAATCCCAAATCGTAGGTTGCTAAGTAAGCATCTACATTCTCTTCTTGAAATTGATAGGTCATACTTCCTGACCCTACGTGGGCTATAGCTTCAAAAGGTACTTCTTGCCATACTTCCCCTCCATCTGTAGTATATAAAAGTTGTGCATCTCCCAATTCATGAGAATAAATAGAAGCTACGGCATGGTCTTCATCAACAGACGAGTAATTTACCTTCCGAACGTTATCCGCTTGGTACGTTTGCTCCCAATTTTCTGCATTGTCGGTAGTTTTGTAAATACCATTGCTTGCTGTAACAGTAAGCTCTTCTGGATTAAACGGACTTTTTTCAATATCAAAAATAATATCTGTGGATGGGTTAATGTTTAATCCGTTACTTTTTTCTTCCCAAGTATCGCCGCCGTCTTCTGAACGATATACATGCGCCCCTACAGTTATGTAAACTATACTTGAATTGTCCTCTTCAATGTATACATCTGTTAGTATATCTGATTCTGGTAATATTACTGAAGTAATAACTGGATTATTGATATCACTGAAATCAATAATTTTACCGCCTTCATTTAAAAAGCAGGCCCATATAACATTTGAATTATTAGGGTCAGTAGTTAAGTTTATTATTTTGTCATTAAAATTACCATATAAAAAAGAATAGTTTTCTCCATAATCATCACTTATATTTAAAGAGGATCCTGTAAAACCACTTTCATACTTATAAACCCGCCCCATTGTTACTTTATCTGCAATATAGGTAGGTGCATCCCCAGAGAAAATATAATCCAATGGCAGTAGGCCATACGGCTCTTCTGCTCCGGTTTCCATATTTCTATGAATTAAGCCTCGCTGTACACCATAATACAAGTGACTACCTGTTCCTTCTTGCAACAATGCCGAAGTAACTGGATAGAACGGATTATAAAGCTGGGTAAAAGTTTCACCGCCATCTTGAGACAATAACGGATGATAGTTTGCATTTATAAATAATTCATCTGTTTGAAAAGGGTTATAGGAAGCATGCAAGCCATAATAATACCCATTAGGGTTATCTACTGAATGGATATAGTTTTCCCAAGTATTCCAACTATCGTGAGTGACAACAATTTCGTTTTCTTCTAATACTATACTCGTCTCCGGGTTTTGGGGATCGTACGTAATACTAACTATATTATCAAGTGTTACATCTTCCCAAGTAATAGGAATTATATCCCACGTAGCACCGCCATCTGTTGAGCGGTATAGGTTTTCCTCGTGTCCAGAAATATATCCTATGTCGGTTCCTATTAAAATAGTATTAGCGTCTTGAGGGTTAAAAGTTATCGGGCCATAGGCATTGCCAGGAATTTTTTCTTCCCAGGTTATTCCTGCATCTTCTGAATAAAACAATCCCCCTCCACTAGTATTTCTACCATTACCCCGAGCAATAAATAATTTCTCAGGATTATCTGGGCTAATGGCTACATTGTTAGGGAAAACACCATCATAATCTTCATTATAATATAGCATTTCCCATGTATCACCGCCATCGGCAGTATAGTATACTTTAGCAAAGCTAGTGATACCTATTTTATACCCCTGATGTATTATGGCTATATCTGAGTTATCTTCGTACACGGAATAAGAGTCTATCCAAGCCTTTACAGAACCAGAAGTGATTGGCGGTGTATATTGCCTCGCTATTTCTTTAGTGTCTGTATTAAAAAAATAAAGAGCATTATCAGTAATTGCTTCTGTGGATTGCGCTATAAAGGTTAACGTATTATTAGAAAGTATCCTTAAATGTTCAAGCTGTACTCCATTTTCAGGGAAGCTATATATAATGTCCCAGTTCTCCCCTTTATCAATTGACTCAATAAGATGACTCCCTTGTGTAAGCGCATAGAGTTTATTTTCTATTGTAGGATGAAACGTAATATCATAAATTCTTCCATAATCTTCAGCACCTTCTAAAGTAATTTGAGATTGTGCAGACACACTGCCTGTAACTAGTGTAAATACCACTGTTACATAAAATAGTAATTTTTTCATATCTGTTGTTTGTTTTTTGTCAATTCAAATGTTCTAAAAACACCTAAAATGAACAAAAAACTAGACCTAAAAAGTGTGACATGTTTTGGCAAAAGTGTGATGAACCTCTTAAATAATTGATAGATAAGCGTATAATTGAGAGCTTTCTTCTAAATCCATTTTTTTTGATATACGTTCTTTTCGCTTTCTACAAGCTTCGGAAGTGATATTCAATATGGATGCTATTTCCTTATTTGTCAAATTCATATAAACATAGGATATAAACCGAATATCATTTGCATTTAATTCAGGATGTTTTTCTTTTACATCACTTAAAAACCCCTGATTTACCTCTTCAAAATGTTTGATGAAATCTTCCCATTCATCATCAGAATTCACTAAGCCTTTTAATTTACGGATGTAGGCTTTTAAGTTGGTTTCTTGCTGCGAACCTTGAGATTCTTCTAAATCTTTAACAATGGAAGTAAGCAATTCATTTCGTTCTAATAAATGCAGTGCCTTGGCAGACAATTTTCTATTGCGGGACTCTAATTCGTTTTTAAGTCGTTCTTCCTCTAATAATGCCCTGGTTTCTTCTTCTTTAAGTTTTTTTTCAAGCAATAGGTTGTCGCTTTTTTCTTTTTCCAACTCTAATGTCATTACTTCTTCACTTCTGGTATGGATAATCTTTCGCTGCTTTCCTTTTATATAACTATTGCGTAACGACCACGTAATCAGTATAATTATAATGACTGCTGCTGCTAAGATAGTATAGAACATGTTTCTTTCAGACTGAAGATTTTGTTGGTTTTCTTGTAATTTGCTACGGTAGTTCTGTATTTCAAACTTTACGCGGTTCGTTTCAAAAAGACGTCCATTTTTTATGTCATTCCAATCGGCTGTTGCTTGCAAAGCTGAATCTTTTGCAATAAGTGCTTGTTGTAGTTGCCCATTTTCAGAATATATTTTTGATAATAATTGAAAAGCTTCCAGACGATCTTCTATACTTTTTGTTTGCGATATAACTGTACTGGCACGATCAATAGCTAAGTTACTATTCCCTTGTTTTAAAGCAATTTCAGATAACAACAATAAAACGTCTGTTCTCACTTCTTGGTTACTCTCTGCATTTAATTTTGGCAATAGTGGCTCTAGTATATCTTTGGCTTGAGTATAGTTTCCAAATAAAATTAAATTTTCCGCTCTACCTACATAGGCCTGATATTTAATTTCGGGTATATCTTTCAGCAATGGTATGGCTTCATCAAAATAAGCTTTGGCTTGTTTTAGTTCTCCTGTTTTATTAGCCACCAACCCCAAATTAACTGCATAAAACCCTTCTTTCATCTCATCCTTATTACGAACTGCTATAGAATATGCTTTTTTAAAATATGATTCCGCTTTTTCAAAATCATTTTCTTTTGAATATAAAATAGCAATATTGTTAAGCACAATCATCTCATACTTATCGTCAAGTTCTTTAATAGCAATAGTATAAGCCTTCAAATAATTATCCAGTGCTTCTCCATAGTCTAGCATGGAATAATAATTAGCACCTATATTGTTTACAGCCAAAAAACTTTGTTTATACCAATCATTATCACGAGCCATGGCTTGTGCTTTTACTAATAGTTCAAGTGATTGGGTATGCTCTTTCTCAAACATTAAGTTTACCCCTTCAGCAATTATACTATCACAATATTTGACACTAATTTCTTGGGCATATGCCAAAGGCATTGTAAAAAATATAGTGAATGAAAAAAAGAATAATCTTAGTTTACTCATAAATTTGAAAATAACTTTATAGCTGGTAAATAAAAGTAATGTTTTTATAAAAATACAAAGTTTTACATATCAAAATGCTTGTGATTGAATAACAATCGACATTAACATAGTAACAACCATATTAATTAAAGCTAAATATTACAAATAATAACGCTGTAATCAAGCTGTTTATCGGCAACCAAAAAAAAGGCTTAAATTATTATAACAATTTAAAACCAATTAGTTTCGCTTGAAGCTTTAGGAAAGATAATATCTTCTCGTATTAAAGATAAAAGCAGGAAACGGAGGTAAACATCAATATCTCAATGAGAATTTGTTATTCTATCCGAGAAATTAAGATTTATATGCGAAACTCGAACTCTTTGATAAGCAAGCATTTTTAGAAATTTATATATGTATATTAAATTCTATAGAATGTCACTCAAAAAAATTATAATGTAATGAAAAGACTTGAAAAAAATTTATAGAGTTGGCTCTCGAACCCTAATATAAACATTCGAACCCTCGGAGATTTTTATTTTAAAAAATATTGCATCCTTTCTCCACTTAAACAAATCATTCACTTATTATATCCTGAGCGTTTTCCTTCCCAATTAATTTAAATTAAACGATTAAAATTAGCTTTAAAACAAGATCTTCTAGAAAAATTGTCTTTTATTAATTATCTCCATTTACTTCCTATAGAGCCTTCGCCGTTACCTTTCCGAAATACATTTTTAAAAATTTAAAATTAGGAAAGGGCTTATAAAAGGGAGTGAGCGACCGGTTATGCAGTCCGCTAGTTTGAAATTTTATTTATTTGTGGAGGGAAGGTGATGGTGATTCGGGGTGTTGGATTTTAATGAGTAAACTATTCCCTATGTAAATTGATTCACAAATTATAAAAACAAGTAAAGCTCAGCGGACTCTATTTCAAAATTTTAATCACAATCTTTTAATTTTTCCAAATATTGTTGAAATAAAATTTTGGAATTGTGTCCAAGACAATATAGTGAAGCGCATTTCTTGTAATGCAATGGAGTGGAAATGGGCTCGAACGGGGTTTCTAATTTTAACAAAGGTCGTATTTAACAAGGGATAGTTACACTTTAAAGACTACTAAAAAAGTTGAATGTTACAAAAATTTTGTGCAACTGAAAGCACAACACTCAAATAAACATTTCATAATATACCAGTAACAATCTTGAATTGTAGAAGTTCTAAGTTTGGACAAACGTATCTCGCTGTGCAAAAAAAATACATGTATTCTACTTTTTTTCTCGGGTTTATTATGATTATAGTACTCAGCAGTTGTACTTCGGGGGATAAATACACCGTAAATACTGAAAAATTTAATAGCTATCTAAATAATACCAGTATTGCATTAGAAAAGTTGGATGAAATGGCAACAGCCTTTAAACGCAATCAAATTATTATAGATTCATTACAGACTGTTTTGACCGATGCTCGAATAGCATATAAAAAAGTAGAATTTTACGTAGCCTACTACAATCCAGAATTTACAGGAAAGCATTTAAACGGTGCACCATTATTGAAAATTTCAAAATCTGGAAATCAACCAACTGTTGTGCCACCAGAAGGGTTACAAACCCTAGACGAATTGATATTTGCTGAAAACCCTTCTAAAGAAAAAGTACAAATAGCCGCTCTTTCTAAAAAAGTAAAAACTGAATTTAATATATTGGCTAACGCTCTTCAGCATACCAAACCCACCCCCGAAGACTTAATGCTGGCAGCTAGATTACAACTAGTGCGTATTTTCACCTTAGGGATTACAGGTTTTGACACACCTGGCTCTGTAAATGGGTTAGAAGAAGCTTCGGTTTCTTTAGCAGCAATGAAAGAACTTATTGAATCAGAACCACTCGCCCAGAAATATCCAAAAAGTAAATACATACTTACTTTATTTGATGGTGCCATCGCACAACTGAAAGCCGATACGTCTTTTGAAGATTTTGACAGACTATCGTTTCTTACCAAATATATAGATCCGCTATATGCCGCATTGGGAGAGTTGCCTATTAAAATCAATACTGAAAATTTAAAAAACCACACTGCTTGGAACCCTAAAAGCACTAGTATTTTTGCCCCAGATTTTTTAGACCCTTATTTCTATACACAACTGCAAGCGAATGAAGATTCTCACGAACTGAAAAAATTAGGAGAAACGCTTTTTCACGACACTTTAATTAGTGGAGATAACAAAATGAGCTGTGCCAGTTGTCATAACCCAAACCTTGCCTTTACCGATGCTCAACCTAAATCATTAAGTAATATTGAGGGAATTACCGTTCTTCGCAATTCACCAACCTTGTTGAATGCGGTCTATGCAAAGAGGTTTTTCTATGATTCCCGCGCCTTTACCCTAGAACAGCAAGTAGAACACGTGATTTTTAACCCAAAAGAATTTAATACTGCATATTCCGAAATTTTACAAAAGTTGAGTGCCTCAAAAGACTATCGCAATCGATTTACTAAAGTTTTTGGAAAAGAAAGCATCAACCGTGAAAACCTAGCAAAGGCCTTGGGCTCGTTTGTGCTTTCATTACAATCTTTCAATAGCGAATTTGATCGTTTTGCTCGTAGAGAAACCAACACCATCAATCCAGAAGTTAAAGAAGGCTTCAATATTTTTATGGGGAAAGGCGCATGTGCAACCTGTCACTTTGCACCTACATTTTCGGGCTTAGTTCCCCCCTTATATATGGAAACCGAAACTGAAATCTTGGGTGTATTAAAAAATCCTAGTTCCACAGTTCCCGAATTGGATTCTGACGAAGGACGCTGGAAAAACGGGATTGCTAGTGAAGCTGCCTGGATTTATGAGAAATCCTTTAAAACACCTACAGTTCGAAACATTGAAAAAACAGCACCTTATTTTCATAACGGCGCATACAAAACATTATCTCAAGTGATGGATTTTTACAACCAAGGCGGTGGCCGCGGTATGGGTTTACAAGTAACCAACCAAACGCTGCCAGAAACTCCTCTTGATTTATCTACAAAAGAAATCGATGTTTTGATTGCCTTTATGAATTCCCTTACCGATACGTCAACTTCGTTGCAATAATGCAAATTTTTATGGTCCTTAAAATTGAGGCTTTGTAAAAAAGCAATAAACCTTAGTAGCCTTTCAAAATGAGTCTTTCAATCAGGTTACAACGGTAAAACCTATTCTACTAAAATTTTGAGGTTCGAAATCTTCAAATTTTAGCTAACGTTAAGGTAAAAGTATCTTCATATTAGACGGATTTTTTATTGGATCACGTAATATTCAGTTGAAATAAATTCAACATTCATAACAGTTCAATGACCTAAGCATAAAACTCAACGCGCTACAAACAAAATCTTCCTCAGTAGCTTTGAGTAATTCTTATAAAGGAAATTAATCATCTAAAAATTATTGAAAATGAAAACAAATTTACCCTTAGTGGTAGTGCTTATGTTACTAAGCGTTTTAGGCTTAGCAAATACAGGAGACGAAATAAACACTCGCCAAAGTAATATGGTACTATCAGGAGGTTTCCCTTTTGATGCCGGAAGCACATGGAGTTACCACGATACCGGGATGGATCTCGGTACTGCTTGGAGAGAAGTGGCGTATGATGATAGTGCTTGGGCCACAGGAGCTGCTCAATTAGGATACGGAGATTCAGACGAGATAACTACCTTGTCTTTTGGTCCAGATGCTAATAATAAATATCCTACCTATTATTTTAGATACGAGTTTAATATTGTAGACGCTTCTATCTACGGTGATCTTATCTTTAAACTATTAAGAGATGACGGAGCCGTAGTATATCTTAATGGTACCGAAATTATCCGCGACAATATGCCATCTGGCACAATTACTTACAACACTTTTGCAGATAGTACCGTAGGAGGTAACGATGAAGATACTTTTTTCAACTTTACAGTTGAAAATTTATTGCAAAATGGCGATAACGTCATCGCCGTAGAATTGCATCAACGCTCTGGTAGTAGCTCAGATTTAGGATTTGATATGGCTACAGACTTTATTCCGGCAGAGCCAAGCCCAGCAACATATCCAATGGAAGCGGGTCTTGTTTGGTCTTACCTAGACACAGGTGTAAGTTTAGATAATGAAATTTGGACGGAAGCAGGATACGACATTAGCACATGGTCTGCTGGTTTTGCCCCATTAGGGTATGGAGATCCGGTTGCCACTGATATCTCTTTTGGCCCAGACCCTAACAATAAATACATTACTACATATTTTGTAAAAGAAGTAACTATAACGCTAGCAGATTTAACTGAAAATGTAATTCTTGGGCTAAACCGTGATGACGGGGCTATTGTATATATAAATGGTGTAGAAGTTATTAGAGATAATATGCCCGGACCTCCAACCGATTACTTAACAAATGCTGAAGCAACAGTAAGTGGTGAAGACGAGAACGCTTTTTTTACACATTCCATAGCAAAGTCTTTTTTTATTGAAGGTATCAATAAAATTGCGGTAGAGTTGCACAATCGTGATGGACAGAGTTCAGATTTAAAGTTTGATATGTTCATAAACAACGAGGCCACTACAGTCCCTTGTGAAACAGGAACCATTGGTTGTTTTACTTCTATAGAACCAACGGGACAAACTCCAAAAATGATTATTGCAGACGATCATCGTTTTCAACTAATCGTAAAGCAAGGTGATCCTTATACCACTGGAGTAGGTACTGTAGGTGGAAATAATGATTTTACAGGATATATTCCTATAGAAGACTCTAGCACAGGGGGCTATGTTGCTATTAATCATGAAACTACACCTGGAGGGGTAACAATTGCAGATGTAAACCTTAATGACAACACCCTGTTGTGGGAAGTAACCCAAACACAACCAGTAGATTTTTTTAACAATGCTTTGGTAACTACCACTCGTAATTGCTCTGGTGGAATAACCCCATGGGGTACTATAATTACTGCCGAAGAATCTACAAATGGAGGAGATATTAATGCAGATGGTTACCAAGATGTAGGTTGGCTAGTAGAAATTGATCCTGCAACCGCAGAAGTGGTAGATTATGGAAACGGCCAAGAAAAGTTATGGGCTATGGGAAGAATGAAACACGAAAATGTAGTAGTTTCCCACGATTTAAAAACAGCTTACTTTGGGGAAGATGGAGGTACAGACTGTGTCTATAAATTTGTTGCAAATAACCCAGGGGATCTTTCCAGTGGCTCTTTATATGTTTTGAAATTGGATTCACCATTAGTAGGAAACGATCCATCTTCTCCAACAGCAACTTGGGTGCAAGTACCTAATAATACTACTGCAGAGCGTAACAACGTTACTGCCGCTGCAGCAGCATTGGGTGGAACCGATTTTAATGGAGTAGAAGACTGTGAGATTAATCCATTAACAGGTGAAATTTATTTTACTTCTAAAGGAAAAAGTCGCGTGTACAGTTTTACAGATAATGGTTCAACCATCACAAATTTCCAGACATTTGTTGGTGGTACCTCTTATGACATTACAACAGGTTCGGGTGTGTTTAACGAAGCTTGGGGTGGCGGCAATGACAATTTAACGTTTGATGATAAAGGAAACCTTTGGGTTCTGCAAGATGGTGGAAATAATTATATATGGGTAGTACGCCCAGACCATACACAAGCCGTACCTAATGTTGAATTATTTGCCTCTATGCCGAATGGTTCTGAACCAACAGGGCTGACCTTTACACCAGATTTTAAATACGGTTTCTTCTCTGTACAGCATCCAAGTGGATCAAACGAACCACAACAGGATGCTACTTTTAACAATATAACGTTTGATGCCTCCTCAACCATAGTTTTTGCATTGAAAGAAAACTTAGGGGCGCAGATTCCTGTGGCAGACTTTGTTGCTTCGGAAGTGACGACTACTCCAGGAAATGCCATTACGTTTACCGATTTAAGTGCAAACAACCCAAACTCATGGACTTGGACTTTTGAAGGTGGCATCCCAGCAACTTCGTCAGAGGCCAGTCCAACGGTGGCTTACTTGGAAGAAGGAAACTTTAATGTAAGCCTCATAGTAGCAAATGCTGCTGGAACAGGAACCGAAGTAACCAAAGAAAACTACATTTTAGTACAAGAAGTCTTAGAGGTTGATGATGTCTTGAAAGATGTTATATCGGTTTACCCAAATCCAACTAGCGGTATTTTAAATGTAGACATAGCGAATCAAGAAGGAGAAATTACTGTTGAGGTATTTAATATGTTAGGTCAAAATATAGTAACCCAAAAGGACGCAGCAATACTTGGTAACAAAAGAACGGTAACTCTAAATTTAGCTCCATTTATAAATGCAAACCAAATGTTATTGGTAAAAGTAACCGTTGGTGAAAATTCTGGTAGCTATAAAATCATCAAACAAAATTAATTTTTTTTATAAATAAGAAAAAGACTGATGTAATTCTTATTACGTCAGTCTTTTTTTTAATTAAAGTATGTAGATAATGAATAGGTATAATTTTATTTTATTTCTCTCTTTATTAGGAATTACTATTTTTCAAGGGCTGGCTCAAAATGCCAATCCTATCACTGAAAAAATATTCTATAATGTGGATACTGCCTTAGCTAAAAATAAAAAAGCTACGCAACTCAATATTCGTGACCAACAGTGGTTTCAGCTTCCCGAGAACATCAAGCATTTAAGAGCGTTGGTTTTTTTAAATGCCATGGGTAATCATTTTGAGTATTGGGATGAAGCACTTTTTAGTCTAAAAAAATTAGAAGTTTTAAATTTGAAAGCAAACGAATTTAGCCATATACCAAAAGAAATTAAACAACTAAAACAATTAGTCAAATTGGATCTAGCAGATAATAAAATAGTCAAAATTTCAGATGAAATAAGAATGCTCAAAAAACTTCAGTATTTATATCTTTCGGGAAATAGCTTGACCTATTTACCTACTACTATCGATCAATGTAAAAGTCTGAAAGTATTGCAACTTGACAATAACCAATTAAGCTATTTACCATCTTCGGTGGCTACTTTACCATCCCTAAGAACATTGCACGTGGGGTATAATCAATTTTATGAACTAGATACTCAATGGGCCAACTTACAAACGCTCCAAGAATTGAATATGGAGCACAATCGTTTACAGAAAATTCCTAACAGCATTGGATTGCTAAAACAGTTAAAAACTTTGATTCTAAATGATAATAATCTGAAAGAAATGCCACCGAGCTTCTCGGCTTTAGAAAATCTAGAATTGGCCATCCTGTCTGGTAATAAACTAGAAGATTTACCAGAAGAAATTTCAGCACTAAAAAAACTAAGAACACTTATTTTAACTAACAACAAATTCGGTAAAGTAGAACAAGAACGCATTAAAGCGGCATTACCAAGATGTAGGATCTATTTTTAAAAAAATCCGATTAAAATTTTAAGAGAAACTAAGTTAATATGCAGGTTTCTTTATTTTAAATCTACAAAAATGTTAATGTAAGTGGGAAGAATTAAAATATATATTTTTCTTACAAAAAGGAACAGAACACCGTAAACCATATTAAATATCCCTCCCAAATGTTAAAAAGTCACCTATTCGGTGCGCACAATAAATAGCCCCTGCTGAACCCCCTATTCACAGTATAAACAGCAGCCCGGTTCTGGTCCCTTCGGCTCCACAATACATAGAAAGCCATGCTTATTGAGCGTGGTTTTTTTATGTAATCACCGAGCTTGCTTAAAGTGATGATATAAAACAATAAAAACTGGAAGTAGTCCGTGGCTTTCCATTTGTAGGATGGAAGCCACTGGAGATCACTTTTTCTGTAAGCTCCCCGGCTCCACAATCACTCACAACTCTATTGTGAATTGAAACACAAAATGCCCAACAAGAATACTTGATTGAGCATTGTTTTTTAAACACAGTTAGATAATGTCAATCTTTTTTTAACCCTTTTTCAAGTACTTCTCGAATTCCTTCCAAATTATCAGTAAACTCCATCATCTGTGACAAGACTTGCGCCATTTCGTTTTTGTTACTAAACCCGTTAAGCTTATTATTCTTTACAAAGGTCTCCTTTATACTCGACCAACGTTGTTGTTGACTTTCGTCCAAACTGTTTATAAGCTCTCTGTATTTTAGTAAATTTGCTTCGGCAGCCGATGTTAGCGTTTGTGACTCACTCTCATAATGTGAAAGCAAAAGCGTATCTAGTTCTGCATCGTTCATAATAGGCACTACCTTAGCAACTAGCTTGTTCATGTCCCGATACGAACCCTGTAACTTAAAAGCAGGTTCAGTTCGGTATTCATCTTCCATCGCAGCGCTTTTTATATAAGTAGCATTCACTTTCAACACGGTATTGCGTATGGCAATAACCTTTTCAAGTACATTTATATAATCCTGAACTTCTTGCGTACTATGATTTCCCTTTAACTGAATATCTTGAGTGTTATTTTCTACCCGATCGATTAAGGTATAGACATCTTCAAAATGAGTGCTACTCAATTGATGAAGCATAGGATTGGCAGTCAATGAGTTTTCAATTAAACTCAGTTTAAATAAATGCTCAGTATCCCCAATGATATCTCCTAAGTTGTATATATCTGCACGATTAGCCAGCATATCAGGAATCCTAAATTTCTCCCCACTCTCCGTATATGGGTTTCCAGCCATAATCACACAGAATTTCTTTCCACGCAAATCATA
The DNA here is from genome assembly GCF_963974425.1 of uncultured Marixanthomonas sp. NCBI lineage: Bacteria > Pseudomonadati > Bacteroidota > Flavobacteriia > Flavobacteriales > Flavobacteriaceae > Marixanthomonas > uncultured Marixanthomonas sp. Next base: position 22,513 of record NZ_CAXBCK010000030.1, on the reverse strand, counting down.
TGTTTTAGATTTACCATTGTATACTCCTTCTATCTTTCGAGTACCATCAGATAATGAAATGAATTTTTGCAAAAACTCTGGGCTACAATGCTGAATATCATCTAGATACAGCATAACATTACTCCCCATTTCAAAAGCAATATTTAACTTTTTCAGTTCTTCACGCGCTGCAGAGTTAGTGGCAGAGGTTGGATCAATCGAGGTTACATCGTGGCCAATTGCAGGTCCGTTTATCTTCACAAAAACTAACCCCAACCGATTAGCAATGTATTCCATTAAGGTAGTCTTCCCATACCCCGGTGGCGAAATAAGTAACAACAAACCCATTCGGTCTGTTCTTTTTGTATCGCCCACTGTGCCCAATTGCTTAGCAAGATTGTCTCCAAATAATGGAAAATATACTTGGTCTATCAATTTATTTCGTACAAACGAAGTAAGGACTCGGGGCTTAAACTCTTCAAGTCTCAAATCCTCTTTTAATTGCTCGGTCACATCTTGTTTAGCTTTTCGAAAGGTATTGTAGGCTGGTACATCTTCAGAAGCAAATACGTTTAACTTTGAGGTAAAATCATGATAATTAAAGTGAAACACTCCTTTATTAATCGATGGATGATCTCCATTTAATCCCGTAATAGTTTCAGAAGGTGAAATGGCATTTACTTTGGAAACTGATTCGTCCTCAAATAATATACAACACACTACCTCATCAATATAACGTCTTTTTGATGGTGTCTGTATCTCTTTATCTGAAGAAACCCTACTATTAACAAAAGCAGAAACCCATTGTTTAATCAACCGCACTTTTCCTTCAAAACTAGAAATTGCTTCAAAACTACTCTTAAATTTTATGTCGGCATTTTGTTTTTTAAGCGCTTTCAAAAACGCTTCTTTAAGATCTACAGCCACGTTGCTGCGAACAAATTCTGAATCACTCTGCAATTCATCAAAAATATAAGCTGCAATATCTTCACTCAATATAGCATCGAATAATTCTGTTTCCGAAGAAAATGCTGAAATATGAGTACTCAATTTCTCGATTATAAACTCGTACTCTTGAGTATCGGGGAAAATTTGTAAGACCTCACCTGAAGCTTTGATTGTTTGATCTAAATCTTCGCGGGTTTCGTTTGGAAGGCTATTCCAAAAATATTGAGCATAAGCACGTGTTTCTGGACGACAGCCCAACAATCCTAATTCATGATGTTTTACAACTAATACATGCAATATTTTAGTAGCATCTACATCATGAACCCCTTTAATATATCCTTCGGAATAATCACTGCGGCTTTCTTCCTGTACCATTTTAAGCAAGGCTTCGGCTGAAGCTTGTTTCATCTGGTCTTTGGGTAATTTTTTAAACAATTTGTATGCAAGGTAAGCAGAACGATAAATTTCACTTGTTTCGGAAACAAACTCCTGATCCCATAAATGACGGGATTGTAATAAAGTTTTATCGGTGAGTTCTTGATAAAAATCGGTACCCGTTAAATGATAATTTAAAGAACCATTTTTAAAAACAATCGTCAAATCTAACGGTTGCTTATTAACTCCAAATTTATGATTTCCTAAACGGATAATAGTATCACCGTCTTCGTAAAGGTCTTGCTTATCCTTTAGTTTTCTTAAAGCATCTTCTCTAGCGGTCTTTAAGCTGGTTTCAATTTCTTCAGCTTTACCACTATCGTCTAATTCCTTTAATTGCTTAACAATATCTCGAACCTTGTTGATCATAAGATCTGAAGCAAAATAACCGTTGATTTCGGCAGATGTGTTAAAACTTTCAGCTTTCTTCTGGACTCCTTTCAAAATTCGTTCGGAAGCATTTTGAAATGCCAAGGCTTTTTTATTTCGTTTCTCAATCAAAGAGTTTTTACGAGATTCAAAAGCAGCATAAACTTCTTCCCGTTTTTCGATAATCGAGGAAATAAATTCTTCAAAGTCTGAGAATTTACCTTCTAGTTCTTCTAATTGAATGGATATTTTGGTCTGAAATTCGTCACACTTTTCAGGTGTTACTGCAATATCAAGATAATTGATAATACTTTGATCAATCAATTTTAACTGTGCAGCAAAGTCAGCGTGTGCTTCTTCACTACCAAGAGATTTCTTCTTGTTTTTGAGTGCCGCTTTTAATTGATTAATGGTTGCGAAAATAAGTGAAATAGCATCAATAATCTCTGTAGAATGTGCCGTGTCCTCTATATCTAGATTGGAAACAATATCAATTAACAACTCAAGGTCTGCCGCAATTTGGTTGATTTCATCTTCCAGTTTTCGGGCTTCAATAACCTTGCTTACTTTACCTAAAGTGTTCTGTTTTTCTGCAATAGCATCATGATATGGCTGTAGTGCTTTTTCATGTAATAGAAATTGGACACAGCGCTCGGATATTTTCTGAGTTTGTAAAGCTATTTCCTCTTCTAACTTATTGGTGAATTCAATATTCACATACCGAACATCTTTAAGTGAAATAACTTCGCCTCGTAAGGTACGTAACTGTGTCAATAAATAGACAAAATCGTTAATAGACTTAAACGAAGTGCTTTTTATCTTACTAAACAGTGCCTCTGCTTTTTCTCGAACTTCCTCGGTCTGTTTGGCAGCATTTCTTTTAAGTTGTATTACTTTCTGAAACTCATCAATCGCTGCATTGGCCGTTTTGTTAATTTGCTGTAGCGGCTGGTTTAATTCTTGTGTTTCTTTTTCAGGGAGCCAATAATATGCATCGAGGATATCTTTGGAAAATTTGGAAATATCGTTGTAAAGTCCATCGTAATTATCCTCTTTGTTCAATAGGTTAATTAGTCCATTGACCTCGGCCATGGCTTTTACAACATCCTTATTCCCAATTTTATATAATAGCGTATCTTCATGCTGTGAAGGCATAAAGTCTCCTTTTAAAAATGGAGTTTGCCAAATCTGGATAATATGATGCTTTGTCTGCTCTGCTTCTGTCTTAAAATAACACAACTCCCCGTTTTCTAAGACTGTAAAACCATTACAGATAATTGGGGTATTTATTTTTTGGGTTATTACATTATAAGACATTAAGTTATATAAGCCTTCATGTGCCGAATAAAATATATACAGATAATCTTCCCCATTGGGCGATGCGATCTTTTGCTCAAACTTGACATTGGAAATCGCATTATCAAAAATGTTATACTCTCCTGTTTGCAAATAATATCCTGTTGGAAATATGATTCCCTGATCATCTGGCAACAAAACACAAGCATCCTTAATGCTTTCAATTTTTTGAACTTCTTGAAGTTTGTGGTTGTACACAAAATACCTTGATGACTCCTGAAAAGGTTTAATTTCTAAGACTATTAAATTGCCTAAATCTGCATAACGGTATTGACCATCGTCCAAGGTTTGGTCTACATGTTCAACTGGTTCTGAAAGGATTCCTTTTCCATCTTCGGTATTGTCTTCAATTTTAATTGTTAAGTCACCACTAATGGTTTCTACAAAAATACGATCAAGAATAGAAACATGTGAATGAACGCCATACCGGTGCATATCTCTAGTTACATCTAACCACTTAAATTCATGTTGTGCTGGAAATTTATATTCGTGGTCACTCCGATTATCTATGTACTCTAAATTGTTTTCTTTAATGAGCCACTTAAAAGTCTTAATATCAGTAACACTTTCACTGAGTTGAAAAACCATATGTAAATAGTTACCAATAATGGCGAACTTGGAGAAAATGGTGTTCCGGTAGTATTTATATAGATTGGTGAAATCAGTTTTAAAGGTTTCATTATCCAGCAAGTCTAACGGCTTTGGTTCAAATCGATTGTCTTTAAACTCATAGACACTAAACACATCAGACAAAGTTATCTCTGTTCGTAAACCAAAATGCACATTATATCCAAACAAACAGATGTTGTCTAAAGAAACGATGTCTTGTGCAATACAATTGTTTTCAGTATTGATGCGGTCGTTCGCAATTAATTTGGTTTCTAGTGAACCAAAAATATCCTTTCTATCTGCATTAAGTTTTTGTAAGCGGTCCTGCAGCTCGGTTTTTTGTTTTTGTAAACGGTTCTGGATGATCTCATAAGTACCACCATCCAAGGATTGGTTTTTATTTTTTTTATCTTCTGAAAGTTGTTCTGCCATGGCAAGTCGTTTTTCCAAACGATGAAAATTTTAGTTGCTTAATGTTCGCTATAGTGCCAATTTATTAAAAAAGAGTAACAATTTTTTTATACGAGAATTTATACCCGTACGATAGATAGTTTTGAAAGTCACCTTTCCTGTTTTTTAGGAGGGTGACTTCCGCAACAGGGGTCTTATTTCAATTTGCTATTGGAGATACCCAATCCTTTTGCAAGGTTAGTCAAATTGGTCAACATGGTATGCTCTTCAGTATCATCAGACTTCTGTCTTAAACTCGACAAGAGGTTTGCGATGGTCAGGTTTTTGATATCTTCGGAAGAGATTCCGTATTTATCCGCAAACTCTCGAACTTTTTCTAACAAGTTTCCTTTTACGTCTTCGCTGCCTAAAATGGCATTTTTAACATCTTGAACATTGGTACTGTTTTCAACGAGTCGGTCATATCCTTTGGCCTTTGTAATCTGTCCGATTATCTGGTCGAAGAACATAGTTTCTCCACCTACAATATCAATCTTAGCAGCTTTTAATGCATCTCCGATAACTTGGGCCTGCGCATCTGCAATATCCTTTTGAATATTGATGTGTGCCAAATCTACTTGTAATTCTTTATCCAATCTCAATTTAAACTCTTCGTGTTCTTTTCCTACACCGTCTAGTTTCTTCATTGCATTGGCTTTCTCTTCAATTCCGGCAGCATCAGCAAGTGCTTTCTCTTTAATCACATCTGCTTCGGCAAGACCATCTTTACGTTTTGCTTCAGCTTTGGCTTGAATCCCTTCTGCTTCAGCTTTTGCTTTTTTCTCGATAATAGATGCCTCTACAATCCCTTGACGTTCGTTAGCATCTGCTTTTGCGTGCATTACTTGTGCTTCAGACAGACCTACAGTTGCTTCTTCTTTAGCTTGTGCTTCAGCCAATATCTTACGGGCTTCAGCTTGTTTCTCACTAGCTTCTTTATGTGCTAGTGCTTCAATATTAATTTCTTCGGCTTTTTGTTTGGCCGCTTCTTTTTGTGCTTCGGCAGCTTTAATAGTCTTAATAAGATCTTCTTGAGCAGAAGCTTCAGCAATAGTGATTTTCACCTGTTTCTCACGGTCTGCAGTTTTAAAGGCTTCAATGTCCTTCATATTTTCCTGCTCTTCAACCACTCCTTTTTCAAGTGTTACTCGGTCACGAATTACATCTTGAATATTCTTCTTCTCTACTTCAACTACCTTTTCTTTTTCAATTTGAGCTAAAGTAACCACTCGCTCTCGCTCTGTGGCTTCTAATAAACGGTCTTTTTCAACTCGTTCGGTCTCTACGGCATCAGTACGTTGCTTGTTCTTGAACGCAACGATTATTTGACGCTCCATGTTTTCTTCGGCAACTTTCACTTTTTCTAATGTTGCAATACGTGCTGTTTCAGATTTTAAGCGTTCTTCTTCAGAAACCTTTAATGTTTCAGCTTCTTCCCGAGCCGTTATATTTGCAATCTCTCGTTTTTGTTGCTCTTCTTTTTCAGCTAACTGCTTATCTAATTCCAAAATAGCCTCCCGAGCTTCCACATCTTGTTTACGGATGGTCTTTTCTTCATCTCGCTTGATTAAATTGGCTTTTACATTTTGTACAGCAGTCAACTCGGTAATTTTCTTAATCCCTTCCGCATCCAGGATATTATCTGCTTTTAAAGCTGTAACGGCTGTTTGTTCTAAGAAATCAATCGCACAATCCTCTAATGTATATCCATTAAGGTCTGTCCCGATAATATTTACAATCTCGTCACGAAATTCACGACGAGCTTCATATAATTCTATAAAATCGAATTTTTTACCAACGGTTTTTAAAGCTTCGGAAAATTTCGCCTCAAAAAGATCTTCTAAGGTTTCAATTCGCGATGCCCGATTTACACCAATAGTTTGAGCTACTTTTTTTATGTATTCTATATCGTTGTTTACACGAACAAAAAAGGCAACTTTGATATCTGCTCTCATATTATCCTTACAGATAAGCCCTTCGTGAGCGAGGCGTTCAATCTGAATTTTTTTGACCGAAACGTCCATAATTTCCACCTTGTGAAAAACAGGAACTACATATAATCCTTTGTCGGTTGCTACTTTAGTTCCGCCAAAACCAGTTCGGATAAGAGCTTGACCTTGAGCGACTTTTTTGTAAAACATCGCAATAATCGCAAAGTATACTATAATAAGGAACAGTAAAATACCTATTCCAATGCCAATAATTGGTAAAATTGATTCCATAAATGTTTGGGTGTTTAATCGTTATATGTTTGTACTAAAAAATAATTATGGTCTGAGGACCGTTTGATTATGAGTATACTACTTCCGTAGGGTAAGGGTTCACCTGTCAAGGATTTCACATAGACAGACATTGTATTCCCGTCTACTTTAATTTCAGCATTTCCCATTTTATCCTCAGAGATTGAAGAAAGTAATGTTCCTTTGCGCCCCAGATAATCAATAGGCGCATCTCCATCTTTGTTTAAATTCTTAAAGAAGCCTTTAAAAGGGTTGGTAACAATTTTATTAATAAATAAGGCTGGAAAAAATGCCAATAACATAATCACAAACCCAATAAAATTATCATATGTAAAAGTAATGGCTGTTGTTAAAACTGTTATGAACCACCAAATAAAAATCCAAAAGGTAAAGGTGAACATAAAGGGCAGTCCCACAAAGTTGAAATAGATTAGCAAAACCTGCCACCATTTTAAGGGTTTACGCCGTTTACCAACCACATCTTCTTGATTTACCTCAGCATTTGAGATGTCCTCAAAATCCATGCTCCCCCCTTCAATACCAGAATCTATATCTATATCGGCATCCACGTCCATGTCTACCTCTACATCAAAATCGAAATCAAAATCCAACCCTCCTATCATAGTGATAATCCAATAGATAATCAATAAAATAAGTAGGATGGTCAAGACCATATTGACTTCAGAAAAGAGTATATTCAAAAGGTTTGTCACCGTTATGCGTCTTTAGAGTTTGTATTGTTTAATCCTAATTGGTCTTTTAATCTAGCCAGTTCGTCATCAGCTTTTGCCTTTGAAGTATCTGCAGCTTTATCAATCTCTTCATCAACAGATTTTGACGCATTTGCAATATCTCCATAAGCTTCAGCAAGTGCCTCTTCCTGTGCTACTTTTTCTTTCATGCGCTCTAACATAGAAACTGTACCAGTGCTGTCAAGCTCTGCCATTTGTTTGTTCAAGTTTTTAGTAGCATTGCTTACTTTTACACGTGCTTTAAGTGTTTTCAGTTCATTTTCCCAATTACCAATGTTTATTTTAATACTCTGAACGTTCTTTTGTAATTGCGCTACATTGTTGTCAAACTTCTCAGATTCCTCTTTAGCTCGCAGTACTTGCTGCTCTGCTTTTTCTTTTTGAAGTAAGGCTTCTTTAGCTAATCGATCTGCCTCTGAAGCTTCAATTTCCTTACTATGCCCTTTTTTTAGAATAGTAATTGCCTTATTTTGATATTCATCGGCTTTGTTTTGGTGTTCATCCTGTTCATTTTTGGCACGAATTGCCAATGCTTTAACTTGCGCCAATGCTTCTAGACTTTTGTCCAGATCTTGTTTCATATCACGGATCCCTTGTTCGGTCATTTTAATTGGATCTTCCATGTTATCAATAGCCGAATTGGTTTCAGCCTGACCTATTTTAAATAATCGCTTAAATATATTCATAATGTTGAGTTTTAGTATTTAGAGAATTCAATGATCTGTTCTGAGTATTCGCTCATAAGCAAGCTTAATGAGTTTAGGCTACCTTCCAGTTCGTTCATATCTAGATTTTCAATTTGTAAAGTATCCCTAAAAATTACTTTTTCACCTGTTTCATCCAGAACAAAAGCACCGTGTATAATATCTCGATTCTTTTGCAGTAGACTTTTAAAAACCTTTTCAGATTGATTGTTAATCTTAAAAATAAACTGTTCTACAATCAAAATAGGAGGAGCTACACCTAAAATTAAGTTTCTTATTCCTGAGTTTTCTTTTTGAACTACAAGAACTCCATCCTCTATATTCTCTTGGGTTATATTGAAATTAAGTTCGAGTAAAAAGTCCCTCGTAATGTTGAAATGGCTTTTCATAATGTTGTGTTTCAGTTTAATTTAAAATTTTTAAAGAGGTTAATAATACGAATAAAAAAAATTCAAGACTACAAAAAAGTAATCGAGATTAACAAAATGCAAGAAATTAATACAGTCATAACAGTGAGTTTTAAAATATTACAGAATGGTATCGTTAAAAAGAAAAGCAATTGCTCAATAAATTAGCTAAATTCATTCCTTTTTGCTAATATTGTTAGACGAAGATACAATTATTATTTTAAATTGCAAATTAAATTAGCAAATTCATGTCTTTTTTTGGTAAAAACATTCGAAAAATAAGAAGTGTAAAAACGTTGAGTCAGCAATCTTTTGCTGAACTATTTGACTTAAAGCGTGGTACACTAGGGGCTTACGAAGAAGGTCGTAGTGAGCCAAAAATTGAAACCATAATTAAAATTGCTAATTATTTTAGCATCCCCATAGATGATTTGCTAACAAAAGAATTAACGGTCAATAAACTTTTAAAGTTTAAGGGAAATCTAACTACAAATCATAAAGACCTCAATAAGGAGGTACTTGCAAGCGTCCCTTGTATTACTCAAAAAAACAGCCAAGACTATATTGCCTTTTATGATAAAAATCCATTTGTCAATACAATGCCATGCTTGCAACTCCCTATCAATCCGGAAAAAACATTTAGAGGCTATACCGTTGAAAATTTAGAGATGAGCAAAAATGACAAAGGTCTTTTTCCTAAAGATGTAGTTATAGGAGAGTACGTTCCTAATAAAGTCTTTAAAAAGTTAAACAATGGAATTTTAGTTTTGGTCTTATTTGAAAATCAGCTAATCTTACGAAGGCTATACATCACTAGTCAAGAAATGGTACTAAGAGCAGACCATAAGAATGTTGAGGAAATCGCAATTCCCTTAAAAAAAATTAAGGAGTTATGGCGTATTCGCTATGTTTTTTACCACCGTATTCCCGACTTTCAAGACGGGATAGAAGAAAAATTACAATTCTTAGAACAGGAATTTGCAAAAATTAAATCTTCATTATAAATGCATTTTTATATTTTTAAAGGTTTTTCCTTATAATATAATCCTGCCGCCTTTTCCAGTTTTCGTTTTACATTTCTCCTGAGCAATCGAGGGGCTAATACTTCCAGACTTTCACCAAACCCAAGAAGTAAGCGCTCCAACTCATAGTTATGGTGCACCTCAATACTAAAAGTTATGCTGCCATCGGGATGTTCCTTAACAAGTTCTTGTGTAGTATGGAATGGTTTTGTTACAATATATGGGGCGTTTTTTTTATCTACTTTGAAAATTAATTCTTGAGGTTTTTGCTGATCAAAAACAGTAACGCCTATCGTGTTTTCATAATAAGAATCGGCATTAAAACCTATAGGTATGTATTCTGTTTCAAAGTCATAATCCACCCCCAGGATTCTATCCAGAGCAAACGTTAGAACTCTGCTACTCTCCGTTTTTCTACCTACTAAAAACCAACGATTATTAAATTCTTTTAACAAATGAGGATGAAAAATAATCTCAGAAGGACACTGAGCCTTGAAGGATTGATACATGATCTTTAAAACAACTTTCTTTAAAATGGCTTGATAGAGTTCATCTAGCAGCTCTAACCCTTTTAGGTCTGTGTTTTTGTCCAAATGAATAATTGCAGGCTTATTATTTTTCTCGGTAAAAATTTTATCCTCCAATTTATTAATGATTCCTTTAAACTCCTGTAATAATGAAAAGTCCTGAAATTGTTTGAGCATGTTCATTGTTTCAGTAAGGACATTCATGTCGTTTTCCGTTAGAGGAATATCTGTAATGGTATAATTGAAGTCACTATATCGATAATATTTTCGGTCATATACCTCTATAGGAGCACTATATCCTAATTTATCGCTACGCAACAATTGTATGTCTAATTGTATTGTCCGCTTGCTCACATTTATATCACGCCCCTCAAATTCATATAAAGCATCACTACAGGCTTGCATTAAATCTTTTAAAGCCCATTTACGATATCTATTTTGCAGACATTTATCTATGGTTTTGTAGCGTATAAGTGCATTTTTAGTTATAGCCATTGGTAAATTTTCGAGAAAAATAAAAGAAAAATTAAACTACGCAAAAAGATTGCGCAGTTATAATCAAATATTTGTATTGTTAATGGAAAAAAGGGACATTTAGGTATCACCCTTTTTTTAAGTAGTGCTCCGCTACACGAGGAGGTAGCGGAGCTTAATGATAAAAAGTAAAGATATGAAAACTAAAATTACAGGACACGACATTAAAGCTATGGGATTTCCGCCGGCAAAATGGTATCGAAAAGCTATTGATCACATTAATGACAACGAGCTTTCTAAAGAAGAAATTGAAACTTATTTAGAACAATTTAGACTTCCAGAACCTGTAGGGCTTTTAGAAACACCCGCACCTTACAGTTTAAATATTATGGCCGAAAATGAACTTGAGGAGGAAAATATCTCAAAAGTGAGATCCACCATGGATGAAGTAATGAAAACACCTACAGTTATAGGCGGTGCTGTGATGCCCGATGCCTGTCCTGCTGGACCTTTGGGCACAATTCCGGTAGGAGGTGTTGTTGCTACTAAAAATGCCATTCACCCAGGGATGCATAGTGCAGATATTTGTTGCTCAGTTATGTTGACAGATTTTGGTACGGCTAACCCTAAAGACGTCTTAGATGCTGCACATAAAAGCACACATTTTGGTCCAGGCGGAAGACCTCGAGGTCAGCAATTTAATTTGACAGAAGAACTCTTTGAGGAATTTAAGAGTAATGAATTTTTATTTGATAATAAATCAATTTCAATAGCTCGTGAACATTTAGGAACGCAAGGTGATGGCAATCATTTTCTATTTGTTGGAAAATCAGCCAAAACTGGAAATACTATGATGATAACCCATCACGGTTCAAGAGGGCCTGGAGCTAGATTGTATTCAAAGGGTATGAATATAGCAGAACGATTTCGAAAATTGCTATCTTCTAATACTTTAAAACAAAATGCTTGGATCCCGTTTGATACTGAAGAAGGTCAAGATTATTGGAGTGCCTTACAAACAATCCGTAAGTGGACAAAACTCAACCACAAGTTAATTCACGAAGGAGTTGCTGAAAAGTTGAATATCAACATTGAGAACCGATTTTGGAATGAGCATAATTTTGTATTTAAAGATGGTGATATTTTCTACCACGCAAAAGGTGCTACTCCATTAGATGCTAAGTTTATGCCAGATATTACCGGGCCTCGATTAATACCATTGAATATGTCTGAACCAGTATTGATTGTTGAAGGAAATACAACAAAAAACAATTTAGGTTTTGCCCCTCATGGCGCAGGTCGCAACATGAGTCGTACTCAGCATAAACGCAATTTAGCTGAAAGAAGCAATCTTGACATTTTTAAAGAAGAAACTGAAGGCTTAGACATTCGCTTTTTCTCTAAAGAGATTGACATTTCCGAATTACCAAGTGCCTATAAACCTGCTTCCACTGTTCGTGCACAAATGGAAACATATAATTTAGGAACAGTCTTAGATGAAATATTGCCCTATGGATGCATTATGGCAGGTGACTGGCAAAAAAATGCACCTTGGAGAAAAAGAAAAAAAAGACATCGCAACTAATAAGATGGTACTATATGGCGGGTTTTTAATGTTATTTTGTAAGAGTTTTTTGATTTTGATTTTTATAGTTTTTAAAAAAAATTATAAACTTTGAAAATTTACCTTTTCAGGGAGCCCCAGTAAAAGGGTTTTCACCCCTTTTATTTATAGCACCTGTAGCAGCTAATCTCTAAAGGCTTCACTTTTCGACTACCAAGTCAATGCGAAAACCTTGTAAACAAAATGTTCATAAGGTTTTATTTTTATAAACAATTACCCTGCAATAATAGGTAACTTTAAACATAATGGAAATTGTATGTTCATTGACTCATTTGGCCTCTAACTTTACTCTAAAACATAAGCCCACGCTAACTAGCGTGGGCTTATTAAAAAAACTACTACAACTCAAATTACTCTCTTAAAAATCTTTTAGTCACAAAACCATCTGCTGTATATATTGAAACAAAGTATAAAGCACTATCCAGTTTAGAGACATCGATTATCCCATTATTTTGCTTATTTAATTGTTTTTCTAATATTTTTCTACCACGTATATCATACACTATCGCCCTAGTAATAGGTGAGTTATAAGATATAATATTTAAATTATTATTAGCTGGATTAGGGTAAATGGCAAAAGCGTTTTCGTTAAAACTATCTGTAATTAATACACCTTCTACAGTTATAGTAAATTCGCACGTATTAATAACTTCACCTTCATGTTCAAGATTATAGACTACATTTGTCACTCCTACAGGAAATTCTGAACCAGAAGGCAAACCTTCAACTAATTCTAAAACTACTCCATCTGAGTTATCACAGCTAAATGAAACCTCATAATCTATTGCCGTACTGGTTTGTCCCATCGGAATTTCAGCAGTAATGTCTTCAGGACACGCTATTTCACAAACAGGAAGCGGAGTATTCCGTACAATAACTGTATAATCCTCAGCCTGACCGTAATAATATGTACCACAAGCTTCTAATGGGGCACCATCTGCTCTGCTAATAATTCTCATTCTTGTTGTACCTACTACTGCAGTTTCTGGTACTTCAATAGTTCCAAAGGCTAATTGTCCTTCATCTCCTCCTGGTATTGAATCTACACAATCTATTTGATATACTTCTCCTGCATCATCTAGAATTCCGTTTTGATTCCAGTCAATAAAAGCTGCAAAACAAAGGTCCCATATTGGGTTTCCTTGAACGGTTATATCATACGTTTCGCCTGTAAGTACATTCGCTTCTATATCTAAAAAAGATTCATAAGCAGGAGCAGTAAACGGGTCTGAAGGAGAACTATTATCTATATCTGCAAATATCACTCGGGTTGTTGGTGCTTTAAGAGAAATATCGGGCAGACAATATTCAAAAACATTAATTGTATAATCCTCTGATTGCCCGAAAGTATACTCCCCACAAGGGGCTAGGGGATAATCATTTGCACTCGCAATTAATTTCATACGGGTTTCACCTAATAATGCATCTGTATCTACTTGAATTCTTTTAACTAATTCTACTCCATCTGTACCTGTAGAGTTTGTAATGGTGCCAAGCTCATATACTTCACCGGCATCATCTAATACTCCATTTTGATTCCAATCGAAAAAAGCGGTATAGTAATTTGTAGTATCGCCATTAGTAAATCCTTCTAATTTAATAATGTACTCATTCCCTTGTTCTACAGTGCCGTCAATCTCAATAAACATTTCTTGAGCTGAAGAAGTAGTTGCAGCAGATGATAAATTAGCGATACCTGCAAATGTAACATTTGTAATAGGCGTTACAGTGTCTGAAATACTAATTTCGCAATATGGATTCTCGTACTCAGAAACATTTAATACGTAATCTTCAGCCTGTCCGAAAGCAATTGCAAGACATGGATCTATAGGGTAATCAAGGTGCCATTTAATAATTCTAACTCTCGTAATTCCTATTGGCGCTTCAAATGGAACATCGATAGTTCTTATTGCCTGTTGACCATCTTCACCTGTAGAATTAGTAATGGTGCCAATTTCGTAAATTTCACCTGCATCATCCAAAACGCCGTTTTGATTCCAATCTATAAAGGCTGTAAAATACTGGCTTTCCGTTCCGTTAGTATTTCCTTCTACTGTTAGTGTATATGCAAAGCCCTGTTCTACATTTCCTTCCATATTTAAAAAATATTCATGGGCTGGAGATGATATATCTGCTGAGGTTGTGTTATCAATACCTGCGAACAAAACCTTGGTAATAGGTTCTACAGTAATACTTACTGGCACTTCACAATAAGTATCCTGAAATTCATGAACAACGAGTGTATAATCCTCTATTTGTCCAATCTCAATGGAAGCACAGGGATCTAATGAATATGCTCCTTGAACTTTATTTATTCTCACACGTGTATTGCCAGTAATAGCATGGAAAGGCACCGAAATAGTACCCGTTAAAACTTGACCATCACTACCTGTTGAGTTTGTAATAGTGCCTATTTCATATACTTCCCCTACATCATCCAAAATTCCGTTTTGATTCCAGTCGATAAATGCTGTATAATAATCACTAAAATCTCCATTTGTATTTCCTTCTAAAGAAATTTCATATTCATTATTCTGAGTAACATTTCCCTCGAAATTTAAATAGTATTCATGGGCTGGGGCAGTAATATCTGCTGAAGTAGTGTTTTGTATATCAGCAAATGAAACGTTAGTAATGGGTGTAACTTGACTATTTACTGCTACCTCGCAATACTCATCTACAATTGTAATATCACCACTACAATTTCCTATAATCTGAAAAACACCATCAGAACCTGAAACATTTGGAGTCCAAGTAACACCTTCATCTACCGATAAATGAGTGGGAGCGGTTGTTCCGTTAGATTTTATTTCCCAAAAATTAAACCCTACGTTATCTGTTCCCATCGTAACAAAAAGACCAAGCCAAAATTTTGATCCGCCTGCGGCACCTTCTAAGGTTACTGTAGTAGGTAGGTCTAACTCTACTTCGTACCAAGGATAGTTAAAATTATTACTTACTATTGTTTGTGATGTTGGTACAACATCATCAAAAGATGTAATAAGATTTCCCGGTTTACCATTGTTATCTTCATAAATAAAAATATCGGCTACATCAATGTTATAAACGATATTCGGAATTATTTTAGAAATCTCTATACTGGCACCTTCTGCAATGTCAAAATCATTGGCCATATACTTGTCATTCAAGCCTAATTCTGCATTCTCAAAGTTATTTCCTTCTTCCACTATTTCACATGGTTCTGGTGGATCAACTACGACGTTACAAGCTCCCAAAATCTTAAATACTCCATCAGCTCCTGAGGGATTAGGACTCCAGGTAGCACCTTGATCGGTTGATGAATGAATGGCTGCTGTTGTTCCAGTAGATTTTATCTCCCAATAATTATTAGCCTGATTATCCGTCCCCATCGTGGTAGTTAGACCGATCCAATATTTTGACCCTCCTGCTTGTCCTTCTAGAGATACGGGACTAGGAAGTTCTAATTCAACTTCATACCACGAATAACCATATTTTGTACTTACTTCAGTTTGAGATAGTGGTGTAACATCAGTATAAGAGGTTACAAGAGTTCCAGGTTGTCCATTATTATCTTCATATATAAAAATATCCGCTACATCAATATTATAAACGATGTTTGGAATAATTTTAGATACCTGAATAATAGCCCCTTCTTCAATATCAAAGTCATTTGCTATATACTTGTAAGTTAAGCCAAGTTCTGCATTTTCAAAATTGTTACCACCTTCTACAATTTCACAAGGCTCCGTTGCAACTGCCGCCTCACATACTCCAATTAGCTGGAAAACACCGTCAAATCCAGATGAACTAGGCGTCCAAGTTACGCCTTGATCCAGTGATGTGTGCATCACGTCCGTAGAACCATTTGACTTTACTTCCCAAAAATTACTAGATGCATCGGTTCCAAAAGCTACAATAAGGCCTACCCAATATTTCGAACCTCCAGTAGCACCAACTAAAGTTAAGGGTGTGGGAAAATCTAATTCTACTTCATACCAAGGAAGGTTAAAATTACTACTTACTTGTGTTTGCGAAGAAGGGACCACATTATTAAAAGTTGTTACAATATTTCCGGGTTGCCCATTGTTGTCTTCATAAATAAAAATATCTGCTGTTGCAATATTGTTAACGATAGTAGGAATTATTTTTTCTATAGTCATTGTTGTTCCTTCTGCAATGTCAAAATCATTGGCAATATATTTTACATGTAAGCCAAATTCTGCATTTTCAAAGTTATTTCCAGAATAATCTATCTCGCACTGTGTTTGTTGTCCAAAACCTAAGAAAGGTAATGCTAGTGCAAAAATTAAATAAAAAAGTTTCATAAAAATTATATGGTTTAAGGTTAGTTAGTTTTACTCTTTAGTAATTTTAATCGTATGTACTTCTTGATCTGATATCACTTTGGCTAAATAAATTCCACTAGATAAGAAGGATAAATCCTTTTGAATTTTATTTGTTTTTTGCATAGCATTATATACCACCTTTCCGGAGATATCATAGATTGTAACTTTAGAGAACTGCATATCACTCTCTATATTCAATATATCCTTAACAGGGTTTGGGTAATAACTAATAGTATGGTTTTTATAATCTACAGTACTTAATTCAGCCATTACATTAATTGAATAATCTTCTACTTGACCATAACCATAGTTAGCACAAGGATCTGTTGGAGATTCATTATATCCTTTAAGCACCCTCATAACTGTTGATCCTAAAAGGGCATCTATAGGCACAGTAATAGTTCCTAGTAACTGTTTGCCATCAGTACCTGTGGAGTTAAATATGGATCCAATTTCGAACATTTCACCTGAATCAGTAAATACATCATTTTGATTCCAATCAATAAAAACAGTAAAGAAATTTTCCCAGGCTCCATCAGATCCAGTAAAACCTTCTAATGTGATATCATAGGTATCACCTTGATTCATAGTTCCTATGATATCAGTAAAAACTTCATGGGGAGGGGAGGTAGTAGCTACATTACTTCTATGAGAGATACCTGCTATTTCAACATTTGTAATGGGTTCAACGTAAACAAAGTTTAATGGACTGCAATAAGGTGTATAATCCCAACAGCTTAAAGAGAGACCAAAATTCCCCTCATCACTATCAGAGCCCTCTATCATAATATAATAGGTTTTTACGCCATCCGAATAAAAAGTTAACTGAGAGAAAAGACCACAACTATCATCTACAAACGCAACTTCATTTGTAAGCTCTATAGAATCATACACTCTAATTTCGGTATCATAACCAGTAAATATACTGCAAAGCGAAACGGTTATATCTTCTTCAACACCATTACCTGTATAGCTATAAAACACATCTCCAGAAGGATTCCCGGCGGTATTACTTACAGTAACTGTATTACCCAGTACCCTATCACCACAAACCAATGGAAGAGCTTGAGAAGGCTCTTCGTTTTCAAATGTAATTTCTGAACAACTTGAATATAATGTAAAATCTCCTAAGTCATTACTACCGCCTCCTTCTATCATTATGTAATAAGTAGATGTACCATCTGAAATGAAGTCGACTACAGATCGAGCATAACAAAAATTATTATTGGAAGCAATTTCATTAGATAAGGAACAATCTGAAAAAACTCTAATTTGGGTATCATACGCTGTTCCATTACATAAAGAGAGAGAAATATTCTCAGGCTGTCCAGTGCCAGTATAACTATAAAATACATCCGGTGACGAATTTCCTCCAAAATCATCAGCACCCACTGTAGTGCCTAACACGTTATCACCACAAACAATTGGCAAAGCACTTGAACAGGCATTGTTAGGCAAATCTTGAATTTGATCTCCTAGACAAGTTCCTATTAATTCATAAACATATTCAACCTCTGTAGGACGCCATTGATTTGAATTGTCATTAAAAAAATATCCAAAATTACCAAGTGTTGAAAAGGTTGTATTATTCCAGCCAGTAGCATCAGATAGTACTTCCATCCAGAATTTTTTTCCCGATAATTCACCTTCAAATAGTACATTTTCTGATGACAGATCCAAAGTATAAACATAATGATCATACATACTTCCTTGGCCAATAAAGTCTTCTTCTATAATGGCAACATCTGTAAGAGTTATAAGTGAAGATCCAGGTACGCCATTCTCATTGGCATAAAAAACAAGATCGAATGTTGTAGCTTGACCTAACGTTTGAATTTTTAAGCTTTGTACTTCAAAACTACTTTCTGCTAGTATATCAATATCAACCGCTAATTTTTGATTGGTTTCGCCCATAAAAAAATGACCATTCCCGTTTTGGCTTGCAGGGACCAACTGCGAGCAATCTTCTGGTAAAATAGGAATTTCGTCTACCACCTGTAAGGTATAATCCTCAGCTTCTCCACTACTATACACAATACAAGGGTCTGGATTGGGATTGTTCCATTGCATAATAACTCGCATTCTGGTTTCGCCAAGTATAGCATCTTGAGGTATTTCTATTTCTTTAGTATGGGGACCGTTGTGATGAACAGATGCCGCAATGGTATAAATTTCTCCAGCATCATCTAATACCCCGTTTTGATTCCAATCTATATAAGCAAATACATATTGTGACGAAAGTGCATGAGTTCTAACCGAAATTGTATAAGTATCTCCAGTTTTTACAAGACCTACTTGATCTGTATAATCACGTAATCCTATTTCACATTCACTATCATTATTAATCCCTGAAAAAATGACTTTTTCTATATAATCTGAACAGCTACTAAAAGCAGGTTCACAATAAACAGTATTAGTTTGTTTTGTATGGGTAATAGATTGATGTGAACCAGTTGATTTTTTATTAATTCCTATATGTGTATCTTCAAAATTAATAGTAGAGGAAGGTGTACCTGCTGTTTGCGGGTAAGGAGTGTAAATCCTAGCATCTAATGTATTTGGTTGTTGACTATGTACGCTAATTGATATTAATATTCCAAAAAATAATAATGGAATTTTGTACTTTTTTTTCATAAGTTCCTTTTTAGTTAGTTATAAGAGTTGCTCTAAAAAAAATAGAGTTGACAATTATAAACGGATTGATCTTTTACACCAAAAAACCACATACTCAAAAGGTACTTTGTTCTTAGTTTTTAACTTTTAAAGCCGTCTCAAAAAGATATAAACTATTGATTATAAGCACAAAACCTTAAAATCAAATAATGAGGTTGATTGAGTATCAATTAAAAAAGAATTGAAAAACCAGTGATGATATGTGTAGATAAAAGGCAGGGTTAACTAGAAAAAAGCAAATAAAGCTACTAGAAAACATCAGAGTAAAGACTAAAAATTCTTGTCTTACTTTGTAGTGCTAATCAAACTTACCTTCATACATGTAAGATTGTATTTTTTTAGTAAATAAAATTAAAAGGCAGGAATGGGTATGCATTTAGATTCCGTGAATCCAATTATAAATATCGATATTATTAGGAATATTTAATTTTTTTCTAATCTGATATTTTTTATTCTGAACAGTTCGTGGTTGAAGTACTTTATATTGGGCTATTTGTTTAGTGGTAAGGTTCAATTTTAAAAGCGCACAAAATTCAACCTCTCCTTTTGCGAGGTTATGGTTTATTTTTAATAAATTATTTGTGAAATGAGGAAATGCATCATTAAAACTTACCATAAAAGCAGGGTCATCCTTTTTAACCAATTCTATAACTTCATTATAAATAGCTAGTTTATCCTCTTCAACAATTTCATTATCTTCTAAATAGTCCTTACTTAATTGTTCGTATTTGGCATGTATTTTATTTCTATACAGTATGATTGCAAGTACTATAATCACCATCGATATTCCAATAATAATGAGAATCCATTTTGAAAAAGCCTTCTTATTCTGGTTATCAATTTCACTTTGTTTCAACTTTCTTTTCTCAATAATTTGATGTAAGGATTTGTTTTTAGCTTCAATTTGTTCAAGTTTTAAAGATTGAAGTCTACCCCTATACTTTTTTAAAAGCGCATCATCTCCTTTTTCAACAGCAACCTCAATAAGTGTGCTATAGGTTTCTTTGAGGTTGACATTCTCCCCAATTTCTATTGCTAATGCCTCAGACTTGTTAAGAAATTCAGTGGCTTTATCATATTCTTTTTTTTGTGCATAAACTTTACCTAATGAAAGGTAATTGCGCAACATAATTACATCATTCTGTTCTAAACCTTTAGGTTGCAATGAAATTGATTTCCGAGCATGATAGGCAGAGGAATCTTGATTATAGCCCATGTAATAAATACCAAGATTAGAATGGTATAAGTAATTTAAGTAATTGCGATAGTCCCCTTCTGGAACTTTATTAAACTCCTCACCACCCCGCTTCATCATTTTTACTGCAATACGTGGCTGGTTTAATTGAGAATAAGTATTAGCAAAACTGATATAAATATTAGATTTAGTATTTATAATCTTCACATCTTGTCCATCTTCACCTTCAAGTAGTTGCAGTGCATTTTCCAATTCTATTAAGGCATCTTCATATAAACTATTAAACTTTAATGATTCTGCTAAATACATTTTAGATATGGACTGCATACGAGTTTCATCATATTCTTTTGCTTTTTGATAGAGAATATCCGAAGCTTTCACCAATCCAAAAGCATCTTCTTTCTGAAAATAATACCTGCAAGTATTTGCAAGTAAAAGTATTTCGGCTTTGGTATCTTTTACACGAAGCGCTTCTTTTAAAAGCTCTTCCATATCAACTTTAGCTCCTTCTAAGTCCGTCAACATCAACTTTTGATTTTCTTTTACTCTATCCTGTAAGGAAATTGTATCATTGGTATTAGCTTTAAAAATTTGTGTATAACTAGAGCCGTTACTAAACAGCATAATGAAGCAGGTAAAAAACGTTAAATTAAATTGCATTATGAGGTTTGGAGAATTAATGATAATTCGTTAAATATAATACAATTAATTATATTAGTTTGAGGTTTTATAGTGTCTCAACTATACTTTTCTATATTTTCAAGTTCCTGTATTTTTATCAATTTTGACAGTTACAACTGTAGTACTCTTATACAGAAGTTATTGAAGTTTTAAGGTGTTTTATTTTAGTCTCTGTACTCTATTCCTCAGAATAAAAAAGCAAGTGTACGTTAATTTGCACGAGGCTTATTAACTAAAATAAGATCTAACTTAATTTAACTCTTCTATCTTTTTTTACACATACCTATTTACTGTTTAATCCAAGATTAAGTATAGTGCTTTGAAATAATATCGGTATGCCTGTGCTTCTACTATCTGTGTAGAAACACGCGACATAACTTCATATTCAAAAGGAAAAACTTAAACAATATTTTCTTTTACAGTCCTTTATTTGCATTTGGCTGAATAACTCCCCCCTATCTAAACACGTTTCGTGCAAGTGCTTTAATTTGCTATGTTTAAAATAAAATCATTTGAAGAAAGTGTTATATTTAACAACTATCCCCTATGGTAACATTTCTAGTTAAGAGCATCATAAGGGAAAGAATGTTTGAGAAAAATCAACTTATTTTTATAAATCTTTGATGTTTTTGGTGCTTTTACACCTTGTGCATTTTGAAAGTTTCCAATGTAATTCTATTTTAAACCAACCCCTATGCATATACTCTACCTCCACGGCCTCGATGGCAGCTTAAGTGCAGAAAAACGTACTATTTTAGAAGAATATGGAACCGTCTATGCTCCTTCGATAGCGTATCGCCATAGCCCAAACACTATTGAACAGTTACTCACAACTTATACAGACCACGATCCAGAAATCGATGTAGTAATCGGTAGCAGCATGGGTGGGTTTGCCGCATATTATGTTTCTGATGTGCTAAACCAACCCGCTTTGTTATTCAACCCGGCTCTTGCTTATCGTTCAGTAGAACAAGAAGTACCTCAAAATATCGCTGCTTCCTTGAACTTTAAATATATAGTTGTGGGTGGAAAAGATGAGGTAATTGCCCCAAATAGTACAGTAGCGTTTTTAAAAAACTCCTCGTTCTCTAGTAGTCCCAAATATCATCTCGACATCCGCTTTCAACTAGGACACCGAATTCCAGTAGACTATTTTGAAGAAGTAGTGGAAGCTTTTTTTTTAGAACTATATCAGCTAGAGAGTTAATTGATTTTTGCTAAGTGTTTTCGATACAAATTCACTCAATCACCTAATTCAGGTCTCTGAGTGCTCCGACGTAGGAGGAGTCTATCGAAGACACCGTATTCGTAAATCGCTACCAAACTTCCAAAGCGGTACGCTAACTGATGGCGTTATAGAGCTGTTTTTAGCTTTTAACCATCGGTTTTAAGGTCTCCCATACTGTATTCGCAACTATTTGATGTCCTTCAACGGTTGGATGAATGCCATCAGCTTGGTTCAGTGTCGCAATCCCACCAACATCTTTTAAAATAAAAGGGATGAACGCAAGATCATTTTTTTCAGCTAAGTCTACATAAAGCTGTTTAAATTCCTGTGTATATTCTTGTCCCATATTTGGAGGTAATTGCATACCGGCAAGGATAATTTTCGTCTCTGGACTTTTTTCTCGTACCGTATTTATTATTTCTTGAAGATTAGACCGTGTTTCAGATAAAGGCACACCTCGTAAGCCATCGTTGGCACCTAATTCCAACACAAAAATAGTGGGATTCTGTTTT
>NZ_CAXBCK010000029.1:0-46982 GCF_963974425.1 uncultured Marixanthomonas sp. | reverse complement strand
TCAATTCGGCTACTACCCCCGGCGGTTGTTTCACCACTTACACCAGAATTAATCACCGTATAATCTAAGCCCAACGAATCAATCTTTTGCTGTAACACACCCGGAAAGGCGTCATTACTATCATCCAATCCATAGCCAGCGGTGATACTATCTCCAAAAAATAGAATGGATTTGGTTGCAGTCTCAGTTGCTACATTGCCTTCCGATTGTTCCGTGGTATTTTGCTCTTCCGTCGCTTTTTCGGTTTTTGTATCGCCACAAGACAAAAGAAAAAATGCTATAAAAAAATAACTAAACTTTATGAGTTTCAGCCTTGATGAAGGTGGTAAATTAAACGGAAAATGATTATCATGTGCGCTGAACATTCGTTATTATTTAAATTAAGATCATGCCAAAGATATTAAAGATTACCGGTTTGGAAAAGACATATACTAGTGGTAACAAGCAATTAACAGTTTTACACGATATTTCCTTCGATGTAGAGAAAGGTCAAACCTTTTCCATTGTAGGACCTTCAGGAAGTGGCAAGACCACCTTACTGGGATTATGTGCTGGTTTAGATGCGCCCAATTCGGGTTCCGTAGCTCTTTGCGAACAAGATTTAAAAAAATTGGATGAAGACCAACGGGCGCAATTACGAAATGAAGAAGTCGGATTTATCTTTCAGAATTTTCAATTGTTACCCACCCTTACGGCACTTGAAAATGTGAGCGTGCCTTTAGAGTTACAAGGTGCAAAAGATGCGATACAGAAAAGTAAGGGTTTATTAGAAAAGGTAGGTTTGGCAGACCGCATTCACCACTACCCTTCTCAATTATCAGGCGGTGAACAGCAACGTGTGGCATTGGCTCGGGCGTTTGCCAACAAACCTTCTATTTTATTTGCAGACGAACCAACAGGAAACCTAGATGCTGAAACCGGCGAAAAGGTTATTCAGTTATTGTTAGATTTGAATAAAGAAAACGGAACCACCTTGGTGATCGTTACCCACGATTTAGAGCTAGCCAATCGTACGCAGCAAATATTAACGCTTAAAGGCGGAAAAACAGTTACCAATCAACCTACCACCGTATTTTGAACAAATTGAAATCCCACAAAAACGTAAATATATTTTGGCTATTTAAAATGGCATGGCGCGATGCCAAAGCCAGCAAAGTGCGCTTACTGCTATTTATGGCATCGATTATTTTGGGCATTGCGGCGGTCGTTTCCATTCAATTATTCAGTACGAATTTAAAGGACAACATTCAGCGCCAATCAAAAACCTTGATGGGTGCCGATTTTATTATCGATGCGAAGCAAATACCAACAAAACGTGCACAAGCAATTATCGATTCGTTGCAGCCGGACGCACGAGAAGTAAACTTTGTATCCATGGTAGCTTTTCCGAAGAGTGGCGGCACTAAATTGGTACAGGTGCGCGGTCTGGAAGGGGACTTTCCTTTTTATGGCAAACTTGAAAGCCAACCTACTGAAGTAGCAGCAACCTATCAAGAATCAGGAGGTGCTTTGGTAGATGCTACGTTAATGCTTCAGTTTAATGTGAAGCCAGGTGATTCTATAAAAGTTGGTGAACTAACGCTTCCTATTGCGGGTGCCTTACAATCGATTCCGGGAAGCTCTGCCATTTCGAGTTCTGTAGCACCACCTGTCATTGTTCCTTACCGATTTATTGAAGCTACAAATTTGTTGCAATTTGGAAGCCGAAAGGAATATCAATATTTCTATAAAGTAGCCGATACGGTAAACTTACAGCAACTTCAAGATAAGCTCGAACCCAAATTAGATCTTGAAAATGCCGATCTAGACACACATACTAGTACAACCGAACGCTTAGGGAGACGGTATGACAACGTGGGAAAATTTCTAAACCTAGCGGCCTTTATTGCCTTGTTGTTAGGTTGTATAGGCATTGCCAGCTCGGTGCATATCTACGTTAAGGAAAAACTAAAAGCCATTGCGGTTTTAAAGTGTATGGGCGCATCCAGACTCCAAAGTTTTCTGATTTATTTGATTCAAATTGCTGGAATTGGAATCATTGGAGGACTTATCGGGTCGATAATAGGTGTTGGTATTCAAGAGTTATTTCCCTATTTACTCAAAGAATTTCTACCCTTTTCCCTTACAATCTCTATTACAGCGCAACCTATCATTATTGGTGTGCTGCTTGGACTATGTATGTCTGTCTTATTTGCGCTGCTTCCCTTATTAAGAACTTGGTATGTATCGCCTTTAGATGTATTACGTGTAGATGAAAAATCATCTCAAGAACCCAGAAAAATTCGCTTTTTGGTATTTGGCGCCATTCTGATATTCCTGTTTTTATTCTCCTTGTGGCTTATTAAAGATGCGCTATATGCATTGGCATTTGTAGGTGGAACCGTTATTACGTTTGCCGTATTAGCAGGTGTCGCTCTGTTTTTTATAAAAATGGTAAAACGTTTTTTTCCGAAGCGATGGAGCTTTACAGCACGTCAAAGTTTACTCAACCTATTTAGACCCAACAACCAAACCGTTGTGCTCGTGGTTGCTATAGGATTGGGAACCTTTTTAATTAGCACCTTGTATTTTACCAAAGATATTTTATTAGCAAAGACAGAAATTGAACAGACTTCGGAAACTGCCAATATGATTATCTTGGATATTCAATCGAAGCAGCGTGATTCGATAGCAGAACGCATTACCAACAAGGGATTGCCAGTGCTTAACACCATTCCTTTGGTGACGATGCGCATGCACAGAATTAATGGAAGATCAGTAAATGAAATCCGCCAAGATACCACACGCCAGATGCGCGGTTGGATTTTAAACCATGAATTTAGAACCACCTATCGTGAGGCCCTTACCCCTTCCGAAGCATTGTTGGAAGGCACCTGGTATTCACAAAAGGAGGCGGGTGATCCTGTATATATTTCCATTTCAGATAATCTTGCTGAAGATGCAAAACTAGACGTGGGCGATCCTGTTGTTTTCAATGTGCAAGGTGTGCTAATGGAAACCGTCGTGGGTAGTATCCGCCAAGTAGATTGGGCACAAATGCAACTTAACTTTTCCGTAGTATTTCCGAAGGGTGTATTAGAAGAGGCACCGCAATTTCATGTGTTTACTACTCAAGTAAAAGACGAACAAGGCTCTGCAGCATTGCAACGGGATTTGGTTGCCACCTTTCCGAACGTAACCATTATCGATCTGCGACAAGTTTATACCTTAGTAGAAGATATTTTAGAACAAGTATCTTGGGTAATCAATTTTATGGCTTTCTTTAGTATTCTTACAGGAATTATTGTTTTGATTGGTTCTGTAAGAACTAGCAAGTATCAACGAATTAAAGAAAGTGTGTTACTCCGTACTTTGGGAGCTAAAAACAATCAGATTTTAACCATTTCAGCATTGGAATATGTCTTTTTAGGCCTATTGGGAAGTTTGGTTGGGATTATATTGGCTTTATTGAGCAGCTTGTGCTTAGCACTATTTGTATTCAAAGAACCCTTTGTACCCTCGTTGATTCCTTTTCTAGTGTTTTTGCCAGGCATAACCCTACTTGTGGTAGCCATTGGCTTAAGCAACATCCAGACCGTATTACGCAGTTCTCCTTTGGAGGTATTGCGTAAAGAGGCGTAACACACAATCTTATGTGTTTATTTTCAGGTATTTGCACTCCTTTTTTGTATTTTATATATACTATGAAATTCAAAAAGCACAATTATCTTATTCCATTACTCATCCTTTCCCTAGCCATTCTATTGCTCGGTTGTGCCGAAACCAAGGAACAACAGAAAAAAATGACCACCATGACCGTAACCGCTACGGCTTATAACTCGGTGGAACATCAAACGAAAAGGGGGAATCCCTCTTTAGCCGCTTGGGGTGATATTTTAGAACCTGGCGAACGTGCTATTGCCGTATCACGCGACCTCATCAAAATGGGACTTGATCACAACGAAGAAATTGAAATCGATGGTCTACCAGGTACGTATATTGTAAAAGATAAAATGAACAAACGCTGGAACAAAAAAGTCGATATCTATATGGGGCTAGACGAAGATGCTGCTCGTGAATGGGGCAAACAACAAATAGAAATTCGTTTCAATAAAAGGGATCGACCCGATGATAAGTTTTCAGAAAATGGACTTGAGAAAACTAAGAACCATAAATAAGACCTACAATTCGCTGTACACGCTGTCAATCCAAAGACTCCAAAACAGACAAGAAGTTTAAAATAATAAAATTAATTAAAATACCCTGTACAAGGTAGTCACTATTCTACCTTTAAAGCCAGGCGATGGAATCGACAACAACTGTTTTGCTTCTTTTACCTTAAAATGAAAAGGCGCTGCTAAAAGATCGACACCACTTTGTTTTTTTAGCCGAATACCCTGTCCTGAAATAATATCGGTATTAGGTTCAAAAGCTACTTCAGGTAGATGTTCGGTGAGGACCACATACTTAAAACGGTATAATTTTCCGACGATAGCTTTAATTTCTGAATTCGATAGATGTTGCAACACCTGTCTAACAATCGCACAATCCCCAGTAGGCAATTCATCTTTGGCAATGTCTAGGGTATAAAAAGTTATATTATCTATTCTGAATGTTTTTTTATTACGGGCAATCAAATCAGGGACAATGTCGATAGCTTTATATTCCTTGGTGAATGGTACCAGTTTCTTCCCCACATTAAAATCACCACAACCCAAATCACAAACCACCGGTGATTTTTTCAACTCCTTTAAAAAAGCTAAAACTACCTTTATATACCTATGTACCACTTCCCTATCATGAGAACCCATGCCAGAATAAAACTCAGTTTTATCTCCACCCCACAGGTTATTTTCATACACCTGTATCATAGCATCTTTGGTAGGCCACGGCTTCTTAGCATATTTTTTCATGGGTATTCTTTAATACTTTGTAAAAAATTTAAATGGTAGAAAATTTTTCTTCTAGTCTATTAGCAATGTAAAAGTACTAAATATCGATCTTGAATTAAAAGACGGTGCCACCCTGAGATTGGCTAGTAACAAGTAACGATTCGGTTTGCTAGAAGGGGTTGACCGGATGATACGAATTCTCCATATTAGACTTTTTTATACAATTACCCAGTATCCCAATCCGTATGTGAACATAAACCAGCTCCTATAACCTATCCAATCCCCACTTCAAATCGCTGCTGTAACCTACTAACTACCAACAACTAAACCCCAAAAACCCACTACTCACGGCTAACTACTCAC
Source organism: uncultured Marixanthomonas sp. (assembly GCF_963974425.1). Classification (NCBI taxonomy): domain Bacteria; kingdom Pseudomonadati; phylum Bacteroidota; class Flavobacteriia; order Flavobacteriales; family Flavobacteriaceae; genus Marixanthomonas; species uncultured Marixanthomonas sp. Next base: position 41,748 of record NZ_CAXBCK010000029.1, on the reverse strand, counting down.
GACTCACAACTATCTATTAATTATTTCCACATATAGCGTATCTATAGCGTATGTATAGCGTATCTATAGCGTGTATATAACGTATATAACTTAATAAACCGCTATGGCATCTTAAGGGTAGATTGCGAACATCCTTTAGGCGAATAGGGCCCAACTTTCCTAGCAAACAATATTTTAATGTATGTATGAATGGTTATGTCTACTACATATTGAATGGGCCATGGGGGAATAAATAGAATAGGAACATACACCTATCGTTTGGTCGTAAAAAAGGTAGAACCTCTAAGACATATCGGACCATAGCTATCACGTATTTTCTAGATACTAAAAATAAATAGTATAATACCTCAAAAGAGGTCTTTGTAAATCTACCCAATTGTGGGTATTGTTCTAAAACGTAAAAATGAATAGATTGGAGGTCCAAACCAAAACCTACTTGTAGTATGAAAAAATATCTTTTCCTTTGTGCGATATTACTATCTATTGTAAGCTTTAGTCAAAAAGCAGTCTCTGTAGACAGTGATGTGACCGCCTCCTATGTACCTCCCAATTTTATAGGAGCTGATGAAGCATTTGAGGTCTCCACGGGAGCCTTCTTTTTCGATGCTACCAAACGCATGGGAGTGTTCAATGTAGTAAAACAAGAAGATGGCACATTCCAATTTAAATATCTAGGGGAAGAACAGCCAGATGCTATATTTGAAACAGTAAAGGAATTTCTAGGAAATGCTTCTGCTAATATTAAAGACCAAATAAGCGTAGATGCCGAGATGACCTCCCTAGTCGAAAAGTTAGTGACACAACTTACCAATAAATCGAACGCTTTGAATTTTTTACGGAGCTCCTTGTACCGTCTCAATGAAGCATCGTATAATGAAGATATAGAAGCAGAACAATATACCGAACTATATACGCTCATTATTACAGCAGCTACTAAACTACAAGAACAAGAATTGATGTTAATAGATAAAAACACCCCTACGGAGAACCCAATCGCTATCAATACAGAGGAAGAATAACCTAAAAGAGCTGTGCTTATCTCGCAACGGGAGTGTGCAATTGTCTGTATTTTGAGGGGGACATACCGGTTTTCTGTTTAAAAACACGGTTAAAACTGGTTTTGGACTGAAAGCCACAATCGTAGGCAACGCTTAAAAGCGTATATTTTTCGTTGCCGGCTTCAGTCAACTTTTCTTTGACTTCTTTCACGCGGTAGTCATTGATAAAATTATAAAAATTGGTATGCAGATGCTGGTTCAGTAATTCGGATAGCTTTTTATCAGTAATATCCAACTCCGCTGCCAATTGAGAAAGGCTTAAAGCTTCATTTAAATGTGGCTTTTGGGTAACTAAAATGGCGTGTAATTTCTTTTTAAGCCCTTCAATTTCTGTGGCCGTAAAGACATCTAACTGTCGTACCGGTTTTACCGTAGCATCAACCTCTTCTTTTTGGGCGGACGTAGTTGTCGGCGCTACTACCACAGCTTCTTCCAATAAAAAGTTAGGTAATAAAATTTGAGACTGAAACATTCCTTTGTACCCTAATACACAATATAATAATATGAGCGCTACGGCTATAAGCGTACCTATATTCCATGGAATTCTCGGGAAGATGAGTTCGTACACCGAAAAAAGACTATCTATTATTACGATGCCAAACAATCCAATAATAAGATAAGAAATCCACGTCAGATTACTACTTTCTATAAAGGAATAGGTTTGTTCTCGTGCTTTCCGAATGGTTTGCACGCCTTGAAAAGCTATCCAGATATAGCCGAGAAAATAAGCGTTTTCAATTAAATTAATATAATCTGCTACAAGCACGTACTGCTTATGATATGCTGAAAACAATCCAAAAACCATACTTAATGCTACTGGTAGAGAAATAGCAATCCAATACACAAAAAAGGGTGTTAGGTGAAGTAATAATTGTTTAATTACTTTATTCGCGGGTTGAATAAGGGACCGAATGTAAAATAAAAGAAACGGTCCTAATAAAAATCCGGTGCCACTCCCTAATAAAACGGCAATTCCTCCTAAGGAGCGTGATTTATGCAAATAAGCATAGTAATACAATAAAAAAAAGATAGAGTTTATAAAGAAAATCGATAGGAGCTTCTTAGAAAACCCTGTATTTGATTTCAATAAAAAGACAACCAATAGGAATAGAAGGGACATCCCCGCTATTAATATAAAATCCACAAACATTGCCCAGTTTTCCACGCCGAAAAATAGCATATAATTTGCTAAAAAACAACGTGGATTTTTAGATTGTATATTACTGTTTTATAAATCTCAAGCTATTTTTATTGGCTATTGAAAGTAGATAAAGCCCACTTTTTAAATTGTCAACGGGAATGATCGAGTTTTCCAGTACAGTTCCATTCGCTACTTTTTGTCCCATTAAATTATAGATACTGTACGATTCACCTATTAACTTATCTGTTGTATATAAACGTAACTGGGTAGTAGCCGGATTGGGATACGCATATAGGGTATAAAAAGTATGGCCAGGGGTGCTAAGGTTTTCATCCACAAATTTAAATAAGTAGTTATCTCTAAAACCCATACTGGTTACTTCTTCCGTTTCAGTAGGAAGCGGATTTAAATCAACTGTTGTTGCAAACTGTGCTGCTAAATAAGTATTATTTTCCCCATCAATCCCTAGTTGATGGGTATCTATAAAACCGACTCCTCCAAATTGATAGGCACTTACAAAATCCCCATCGGTACTTAAGCTAAGCAAATAGGCTTCAGAAGCGTTTGTAGATTCATTAGAAAGTATAAATTCTTCGGTTGGATCTGGGTTAAAATCGGCAGTACCCCCAAAATAACCAGTAGTATACACTATATCATTAGTTCCTACTGCTATATCATAGGCAAAATAAGCATCATTTGAAACCATATGTTTTGCCCAAGCGACACTACCGTCTGCCAATACCTTTAGTACAAAGCCATTATATGCCTCATCACTGGTAAAGGTATAATCACTACTCCCCGATCCTGGAGCAAAATTAACTGTACCATCAAAATTACCTGTAATATACATATTGTTATTAGCATCATATGCAATAGCATTAACACTTGTATTCCCTCCTTCGGTAAGCGCAATATTCGTTATCGATCCCATTTCATCTATTTGCATCGTGTAGCCTGCAAACCCTGTTCCTATAGCTGTAACTGTATATTCTTCATCCGGTCGGGGGGCTAAATCGGTTGTCCCTTTATAGTAACCTGAAATAAAAAGCGCATTACTACTTTTTATAGAAAGGTCAAGAGCTAAATCTAGATCCGCTCCACCATAACTATAAACATTCATAAAATCACCGGCACTATCTAGTTTTAGTAAAAAAGTATCACTCCCTCCTTGACTGGTTAGTAACACTTCTCCCAGGTTAGGATCAAAATCTACCGTTTCATATAAATACCCTAAAATATATACATTTCCTAATTCATCAACTCCAATTGCTGTTGATTCTTCATAGCCAGTACCACCTATACTCTTTGCCCAGACAAATTCTCCGTCGCTAGTTAGTTTTAGTATAAAAATATCGCCTCCTCCTTGAGAAGTTAATAACCATTCGTCACCCCCCGGGTTAAAATCTACGGTTTCATCATAATAGCCAGTGACGTACACATTACCTTGATTGTCTGTTGTGATACCCGTACCATAATCAAACATACTTCCTCCTACACTTACAGCCCATTCTAACCCCCCTTCCGTATTGGTTTTCTGAACAAACACATCGTAAAACCCGTTGGCAGTAAGGTTAGACTCATCATTGGTAATGTCAAAATCGGCCGTATCTGTAAAATAACCAGTCACATAGCTATTGCCCTCTGCATCCACGTGCATTTTTTTCACAACATCTTCACCGGTCCCTCCAAACTGGCCACCCCATTCATACGATTGTGCAAAAGTGGTAAAGGAAATACAAAAGCAAAAAAGCCATACACTATAGTTTTTAATCATCATAATATTGAAATTTAATTAAGGTTAATTATTAATTTATGAAAAACAAATAAACTCATATAAACCTAATTATATGCTCCATTGGAAGCAGTGACCCTTATTTTCAAATATTCTAAAGGTAGACACATTCCTAAATTCGTACTACAACATACGTATAAACAACTCCTCGTTATACTCCTTCACTTTTCTTAACTATATATCTAAAAACCACAAAAACCAAAGTATTGCCACGAATAGAGGTCGTCTAAGCAATAAAAAAAAAGACTGCTCATAAATAATGAGCAGTCTTGCTTGTTAAAAAAAAAATACAACTAAATTCCAACTTAATTAAAAAGTATACTACTCCTTTAGTAAGCGGAAACTCTTTTTACGGCCATCAATGGTTACTTCCATCAGGTATACACCTGGACGTAACGTTGCCGTATGCATGGTCATATGTGAAGCGCTAGGGGCAGCTTCTTTCATTACTTGACCTAGTAAATTATAGATTACAACATGGTCGATAGACTCTTGTGTTGAAAGCGTCAATTCATTTCCTATAGGATTTGGGTAAAAAGAAAAGCTCGTAAAGCTATCCGTGGCTACTGTTAATTCCATAGTTGTAAATGGGATAGGCCCTTCAAACTCACTTTCTGAATCACCGCTACACAGAGCACGTACGTACACATCATATTCACTATTGGCATTTAAGTTGTCTACTATAATACCCGGATCACCATCGGTATCTATCTTAAAGAAACCTTCTGTAGTAGGATTGAATCCTATTATGCCATATCGAACCTCCCATTCAGTTTCTGTTCCATTTACACGCCAACTTACATCAGCAGTAGTGGTTGTTACATTTGCCACTTCCACATCACTAGGAGCTGGACATGCCATACCATCGTCACGTACTTCTATACAAAAGTTTCCTTCTTCGCCGTTGTAGCCATTAATTTGAACATAGTAGGTTTCCCCTGCTGTAAGATCTGTTAACTGTACAGTAGATAGGTATTCACCATTCCCTGCATCTACATCATCGTTACAGCCTATTTCAGTTCCCATAGTAGTGAGGTTTGTACAATCTGCAGGCGCTCCATATACCGTCATTTGAGTATCTTCCAAATCACTTGCTCCTATATCGGTAGTTACCGTTATATTTCCACTTGCTGGAGCTGTAAACGTAAACCATACTGTGGCATTAGGTATCGGGTTTAAACATGCTCCTTGCGTTTCATCACGTTGTGCCGTTGCCCCTATATTGGTATATGAGTTTCCGTTACAAGCTTGATCTACAACCAAAGGAAGTGCATTACATACATCGTCGTTCACTGGTGGTGCTACCACCGTAGTAAACGTTACTACCTCACTTAAAAAGCTCTCATCGATTGGGTTGCAAATAGCACGAACATAAACATCATAAGTTACATTTGCTTCTAGATTGGTTAGTGTTTCTCCTAACGTACCATCGTTATCAATTACAAAAGTACCTCCTGTGGCTGGGTTAAATCCAGTAGGACCGTATAGGATTTCCCATTCTGGCTCTCTATCACCTGGAGTCCAGCTAACTGCTGCTGAAGTTGGTGTAATGTCATTAACTACTACATCGGTAGGAGCTGCACAACTTGGTCCATCGTCTTGTACTTCAATACAGAAGGTTCCTTCAAAAGTACCATCACCAAAACTTACAAATCCGTTTACTTGCGCATAATACGTAACTCCCGGAATTAAATCGGTTAATGAAACCGTAGATAAAAATCCAGTTCCGGTCGTGCCTCCATCTTCATCACAGCCTATTTCTTCTCCCATGGTCGTAAAATCACTACAATCATCTGGTGCCGTATATATTGCTAATTCACTATCTGAAAGGGTTCCTCCTTCAAAATCGGTTGTTACTGTTACATTCCCACTTGGTGGTGCTTCAAATGTAAACCACACAGTTTGGTCTCCGGCAGCTTCAAAACAACTTCCTTGTGGCTCGTTAGCCTCAAGCGTAGCCCCCACATTGGTAAAGCTACCAGTAGTACAGCCTTCGTCCACTATTAATGGAGTTGCATCACAGATATTATCATTTACCGGACGGGTTTTTAGCGTTAACGGTCCTGTAAAAGCACTGTTTCCATCGCTTCCTCCACATTGTGCTTGCACATATACATTATAAATATGGGCCGGAATAAGGTCTGTTATAGTACTATTAGGGTCGTTGTTTACCTGTAAAGAGGTTCCTTCTGTTTCGGGATCAAAACCAGGCTCACCGTATTTTATCATCCATTCCGTTTCAGCTCCAACTGGAGTCCAGCTTACGTCTGCTGTAGTAGCAGTAGTAGCGTCGGTTATTAAATCAGTTGGTTTAAAACAAGATGGAGTTTCGGTAAAAGAAATATCATCTACTGACATATAAAATGGAAAGAAGCCACCATTTAGTTTTCCTTTAATTCCAATATATATGGTTTCGGAACGTGTTGCAGTGAATGAATTGGTTACTTCTTGATAATCACCACTGGTTATTTGGGTAACGGGTACTATCTCTTCCGTCATAGCACTGGCCGTATTAGAAGTTCCATACTTTACTGAAATCTCTGCTCCAGCTGAATTACTTTGTCTTGCATATAACGTAAAGGTATAGTTTACACCGGTTTGCACTGACACCGGATAATACATCCACGTTTCGCTTCCATAGGCCAAAAAGATATTCCAATCGCCCGTACGCGGTGCTCTATCGTTATTGGTAATGGAGGAATTTGTTTTCCAATACGTATTACTTAATAGCTCTTGAGACCAACACCCATCCAACTGATTTCCATCGGCATACCCACTTTCAAACCCTTCGTTAAAAGGAGTTCTAGCTGGCATACAAGGAGTTACTACTTGTAAAGGCCCAGCCTGTTCGCTTTCATCTGTTCCCCAAGCACATATTCCTTTTATATATATATCATACGTAGCGTTTGGTGTTAGGTTAACTAAAGTAGCAGCAGGTGTACCTGAAACTACAAGTGTTTGTCCATCTCTTTCTGGATCAAATCCTATTTCTCCATAGGTTACCGTCCACTCGGTTTCGTCTTGTCCTTCATTCCAACTAACATCTACCGAGGAAGCGCTTATATTCGCAGCCGTGATATTTGAAGGTTTTGGACAACTAGGTAAAGCAGTAACCGAAAATTCATCAACATATAATTGGAATGCTGGTGGACTTGTTGCTACTATCGCTACATATACATCTTGTCCTGTATAAGAGGCAAGACTGTAGGTATAATTTATATACTGCCCTAGATCATCTACATCGGCAATAGTGATTTCAGACCCTAATACTACTGTAAAATCGGACGGTCTAGTTCCTGTAGTAGATAATTTAACGTCGAAGGTTTCTGGGAATGCAGTCCCTGTACCTCCAGCATAAAAAGAGACTTGATCTGAAATACCAGCTTGTACTGTAAACTGAGGACTAATTAAATAATCGTCATGTGGATTGTCTTCATAATTAATGCGAACTCCACCAACACCACGGTAGCTATGAGCAGTTTGATGTTGCCACGTTCCTCCTTGACCATCATTATCATCTATCGTCCAATCGCGTGGGATTTCAGTATCAAAACTTTCTAAAAATTGAGCTGAACTCTGCCAAGTAGTCAAAAGGAGTACTATAACAAAGGTTAAAACTGTATTATTTTTCATTCTTTTATCTTTTTAACTTACTGTTTACCTCAATTAGTTTTTAAGCACTTTTTGATTAACTTTTGAACCGTCTTCAAACGTTACATTTATAAAATAAACCCCACTGCTATAGCTTGATGTATTTAATGTTATATTGTTTTTGTTTACTGCATTAACTTCTTGCACTAATACGCCACTTATAGTATAGACCTTTAGTTGATGTATTGCATTGTACTGACTTTCTATATGTAAGTTGTTCTGTGTTGGGTTAGGATACAAGCGAATTTGATTAGCAAGCACTTCATTATTTTCTCCACTTAATAAAGTTGGATCTTTAAATATATAAGCCGCTCCTGCATCTCCCATTTCGTTATCTCCATTTACATCATGATCTTCTCGTGGTGATCCCACAATTACTTGATCTTCATACATAGCTACGCACCATCCATAAAAATCTTCTTCGCCTGTATCAACACCTTGTATTCTTTGATCTTCTACCCATGTACCTGAAGAGGTTCTTTTATACATAAAAACTTCCCCCACTTCATTACCATAAATATGTGGTGCTGACACCATAATCATATCTTCTTGAATATCGGTAGACCATCCAAATTGAGTTCTATCTGATGTAGGATCGCTCATTACTATTTGTACTTCTTCCCAGATTCCTTCTGAATTTTTTTCAAATATGTAGGCTTTACCTAATTCGTCACCTACACCATAAGCCCCTATAACCATTTGATCATCTAAAATACTAATAGAATTTCCGAAGTAATCTTCTGATTCTCCATCTGATGCTGCTACTGTTTGGTCATATTCCCATATACCCTCATTATTTTTGGTATACATAAAAACAGCACCTTTAAAATCATTAACCTTATCGGATCCGACTGCTAATTGATCTCCCGATATTGCCACTCCTATTCCAAACGCCTCTGGGGATTGCGGGTTAGGAGCCATTATCTTTTGTGTTTCTGTCCAAATACCTTCTTCCTCAGTAAATATATACACAGAGCCTGTCCAAGCATTCTCTCCAGGCGCTCCTGCCACTATGGTATTATTTTCTGTGGCTAGGGACGTAGGATTCATCCCCATCTTGGCATCACTGCTATAATCTGAAGCAATTAACTTTGAATTTAATTCCCAAACGTTGTTATTTTGCTCGTACACATATAATGCGCCGGCACGGATAACACCTTCTACATCGGCTCTTCCTGCTGCAACCACTACGTAGTCATCAACGAATGCTGATCCACCGCCATATTCTGCTCCATTATTAGAATCGGTTGCGGCTAGTTTTTGCATAAAACTCCATTCGCCCTCATTGTCTTTTGCATACATATATGCAGCTCCTGACGCTCCATTTTCTCGTGAAGCTCCTACAATAGCAAAATCTTCATTTATCGCCACAGAGGTTCCGTATTCAGCTCGGCCTTCTCTGTCTTCACTAACCACTTTGGTCACTTCTTCAAATTGAGCAGTTCCTGTTACACCGGCTAGAAGACATAAAAGCACAGTAATCGTCTTTGTAGTATTCATCTTTATCATATATTTAAAATTTATAATTGGTTACATATTTGGTCAAAAGAAAATAGGGGTGCCTAAAAAAGAATCGAAAATGATAGTTCGATTAAAGTAAATAACTATAAAGTAAAAAAGTATGTTTAGACACGCAACTATTAAGAAGCAAAAGAAACCTTTTCACCTTTTTAAACACTCCCTGCTTTTCTTCTGATTAACAAAAAAATTACTTATTGATAAATATAGAAGTCAGTTGTATGTTTTAACGAAAAATAACTTGGACATTTCGTGACATGTATAAAATAAAAGGTGACAAAATCAATTAAATAGCTGAAAGATAGGCTTGAAGAGAAATATGTTCTGGGACGTCCATTTTTTTGGAAATACGCTCTTTTCGTTTTCGACAAGACTGAGAAGTAATGTTTAATAGCGATGCTATTTCCTTATAACTTAAATTCATATATATAAATGTTAAGAATCGAATGTCGTTAGAAGTAAGTTTTTTATGTTTAGCCATGAGCCTCGTAAGAAAACCACGATTTAGCTCTTCAAAATGAGTAAAAAAACTATCCCATTGGGTGTCATTTTTAAGATGCGCTTTTAAATCGTTTATTTGAGTTTTAAGTCGGGCATCATTGGCTATTTTCACATTGCTAGATAAAGACTGCACCACCTCTTCTATCAATTCGTTTTTGCTGGCTAGAGACATAGCTTTGGCCGTTAACTCTCTGTTTTTTCTTTCTAATTCGTTTTTTAGGCGCTCTTTTTCAAGTAACACCATAGCTTCCTTTTGTTGTCGCTGCCTTTCTTGTAGCAAATGGTCGCTTTTCTCTTTGGCTAATTCAAGCTCTACGATTTTTTTTCGCTGTTTATGTTTAAGTGCATTATTTTTATAAAGCCATATTAGGAAGCCCATTACGATAACAACGCCAATAATTAATTTGTAAAAAAATTGTTTTTCTTGTTCTCTAATTTTTTTACTCTCTAATAATTCGTACTTGTAGTTTTGAATTTGGAGTTTCACTTTTTCACTTTTAAAAAGCGCCCCATTTTTTTTTGCATCAAGTGAATCTGAAGCAATTTGCACTGAGTCTTTATAGGCCATGGCAATAGGAAGCACATCCTTCGTTGGATAGAGTGTGGAAATACGCTCATAAATCTCAATACGTCCTTCAATATTTTGTTGTTCTCCTCTTGCTATTAATGCGTACTCTCTAGCTTTTTGATACTTATTTTGTTGCTTATATATGTTGCTAATTATTAATAGTAGTGTGATTTTAGAATTTACTGTAGCGCCTTCTGCAACAATAGAAAGGTTATCTAATTGCGGCAATGTTCTTAATGCTAATCTTTCAGCTTGTACTAATTGATCTCTTAATAGCAGGTTTTCAACTCTCGCAATTTTTGCTAATAAGATTACATTCTTTTTTTTATCTAATAAAGGTTCCGCTTCTTCTATATAGGCACTAGCAACATCAACTTTTCCCATTTCATTAGCTAGTAATGCTAAATTAACAGCGCAAGCTCCTATTTGTTCTTTATCTCCCAATTCTTTAGCAATGGCATATGCTTTTAAGAAATATTCTTCTGCCTTTATGGGATCTTTTTCCTCTATATATAATACACCTATATTATTATACACAGTCTTTTTTTGCCGAGCCTCCAGATGGTTTATGGCTATTTCATAGGCTTGTAAATAATACTGCAACGCCTCTCCATAGTCCAACATCATATAATAATTAGTACCAATATTTAATGTTGCTGTGAAGGCTTGTAAATACCATCCTTCTTGAAGGGATCTTTCTTTTGCAGAAAACAACTCTTCAATAGAAAGAAGGTGTTTCTTTTTGGACATATACTCTACCCCTAAATCAATACGCTCTATAACTTCCGATTTAGTTTCGCTTTGAGCGATGAGCCCCAATGGTAGCATTAATAATAACAACAGAAAAAGAAGGGAATAATATGCTCGCATTATTTCATAAAAAGTTACTAGATTCAGCTAAATAATAATGTCCTTTACTAAAAAATGATAAATATATTAAATTAACATGCAAGAACGCCTAAAGCCTTTTAAAGAAAAATTATTAATCTTTGTAACCTTTACACATCTATTTTAACTTTTAAAAGTAACAATCTGTTTATTAAAAATTTAAACAATGATATGCAGTCTATTATCTTCCTAAACCTATTGAAACCTTATTAAAAACAGAATCGTTAAAATAAAAGACCTTTCACCTTTAGCATAATGAAATAAATCGCCTTAACTACCAATCCCAAGCTAATCTTCTCTAATAAATAATATCTTTGCACGAACTGTTACTGAAATGCCAACCCCATGAACTTAACTATTGAAAATATTGTATTAGTAGGTTCCCTCTTACTACTTATTAGCATTATCGTAGGAAAAACTTCCTATAAATTCGGGGTGCCAACTTTATTACTCTTTTTAGCAATAGGAATTTTAGCAGGTTCAGAAGGCATTGGAAGTATTCGTTTTGACGATCCAAAAACGGCACAGTTTATCGGTATTGTTTCACTTAACTTTATACTCTTCTCTGGGGGGCTAGACACCAACTGGAAAGCGGTTAAACCTATTTTACGGGAAGGTATCGCCCTATCTACCCTAGGAGTCTTGCTTACAGCATTATCCTTAGGGACCTTTGTATGGCTGTTAACCGATTTTACAATCTACGAAAGTATGCTTTTAGGCTCCATTGTTTCATCTACTGATGCTGCAGCAGTTTTTTCCATTTTACGATCTAAAAGTCTTGCCCTAAAAACTAACTTGCGTCCTACTCTTGAGCTTGAAAGTGGTAGTAACGACCCCATGGCTTATGTATTAACGCTTGCTTTTTTAACTTTAGTAATTAACCAAGATCAAAGTATCCTTTCCATTATTCCCATGTTTTTACAACAAATGATATTAGGAGGTGTTGGCGGATTTGTATTTGGAAAGGTTAGTAAGTTTATTATTAATAAAATCAAACTAGATTTTGAAGGGCTGTATCCAGTTCTAGTTATAGCCTTAATGTTCATCACCTTCTCTGCAACCGATTTTCTAGGCGGGAATGGATTTTTAGCCATCTATATTTGTGCCGTCTATCTAGGAAACCAAGATTTAATTCATAAAAAGACCATATTAAAAATGTACGATGGGCTAGCTTGGCTTATGCAAATAGTACTATTCCTTACCCTTGGATTGTTAGTCTTTCCAAAACAGGTGATTCCGTTTATGGGTATTGGGTTACTTATCTCGTTATTTTTAATTTTTATCGCACGCCCTATAGGAGTTTTTCTAAGCTTAATATTTTTTAAAATGAAAATGCGTAGAAGGTTCTATATCTCTTGGGTGGGCTTGCGTGGAGCGGTACCAATCGTGTTTGCCACCTATCCCCTTTTAGCCGGAATTGAAAAAGCTAATATGATTTTTAATATCGTGTTCTTTATATCGGTTACTTCCGTACTATTTCAAGGCACCACTCTTTCTATCGTTGCAAAATGGTTAAATGTAGGTTTACCAGAAACCGCCAAAAAATTATCGGCTACAGATTTGTTATTGTCTGAAAACCCAAAGGCCGAAATGAGAGATTTTACTTTAAGTCCCAATTGTTATGCGGTTGATAAAAAAATAGTAGAATTAGGATTTCCTAAGAATGCCATTATCGCAATGATTAAACGAAATGGAAGCTATATAACCCCTAATGGGTCTACTATATTAGAAGCACAAGACAATTTGATTGTACTAGCCGATCGGATTGAAGTGTTGGACGAAGTAGAACAAAGCTTGACTTCCCCTACTTCATAATAACAAAAAGGTTTTTACATCTATTAAATACCTGAGAATGATTACAAATATTCGTTGAGGGTTTCATCTGTATTAAAGCTATTTATACTGCTTAATCCCTTAAAAAACAAAGACCGATGACCCAACCAACTAACTTTGGTTTGCCACCGGCCTTTTTTAATACAATTGGGCATTGTATATTTTGTTCACTATTTATACCATTTCTAGCTCTTTTACCTTTAATATATTAGATGGTATTTTATTACCATTGGTAATTTTTGTAGGTGAAATAAGGTCGCCATTATCTGTTACAATAGAGGTTACATAAGAAGTAGAGTTTTCAACTTTATACTCCTTTCTAAACCCGATAAGATCGATTGTTATTTTTCGTTCCAAAGCCCCTTCATCTACAAACTCTTTAATGAGCTTCAACACATCATGATCAATATATACGGTATTGGAAGCATCAATAATAAGAGTACTATTTTCTGGTAAATGGGCAAAGGTTTGTTTAATCGCTGCTTTGTTTAAAAATGAAACTTCCTGCGCCAATTCCATATGAATGGTTTCACCCTCTTTGTGTTTATCTTTTTTGAAAAAATACGCCAACTTTACATTTCCGCGTAAAATAAAGTAGATGCTTACGGCTAGTCCAATTCCTACACCAATTAATAAATCGGTCATTACAATTGCAACTACAGTCACCACAAATGGGATAAACTGAAACTTTTTACTGTTGCGCCACATATGAACGAATTTTGCCGGACTCGCTAATTTATATCCAATTACAAGCAATACTGCGGCTAGGGATGCTAAAGGAATTAAATTCAATAAAAATGGAATTGCAAGTACTGCAGCCATTAAAAATATACCGTGTGAGATTGCTGCAATTTTAGTTCTACCGCCAGAATTTACGTTTGCTGAAGTTCTAACAATTACAGAAGTTATGGGAATCCCACCTATCAAGCAACTTAGCATATTACCAACACCTTGAGCCTTTAATTCTCTATTCGTATTTGTATATCGCTTTAAAGGGTCCATTTTATCTGCTGCTTCAATACACAACAAAGTTTCAATACTTGCAACTGCAGCAATGGTAATTGCTACCACCCAAATATCTACATTGGCTATTTGTGCAAAGTCTGGTATGCTAAACTGTCCTAAAAATTGATTCATCGATTCTGGCACTGGAAGGCTTACCAAATGATCTTGACTAATAACTAATGATGAACCCGTTGCTTTAAAAAACTCATTAATAGCCACTCCTGCCAGTACGGCTACTAATGCTCCAGGGATCGATTTTAACCTTTTTAAGAAAGGTACCTTTAAAAAAGCAATTAGGATTGCCAATGAAACCAATACCACCATCACCGCTCCAGGGTGAATGTAATTAATAGTATCTGCCAACACCGTAAAAATTTGATGTTCTCCTGCTGCATTAATGGCAAAAAAATCACCTTCATGCATTTCATCATATCCAAACGCGTGTGGTATTTGCGATAGGATGATAATAATCCCAATAGCAGCGAGCATCCCTTCAATTACATTAGAAGGTAGATAATTGGAAAGTACACCTGCTTTTAAAAACCCCAACAATAATTGCATGGCTCCCGCTAAAAGTCCAGCCAATAAGAACGCTTCAAAAGAACCCAAGCTTGCAATGGCTGCTAAAACAATAGCCGACAACCCTGCTGCCGGACCAGAAACACTTAATTGAGACCCACTAAGAGCCCCTACTACAATACCGGCAACGACACCAGAGATGATTCCGGAAAATAAAGGAGCACCACTAGCAAGGGCAATACCCAAACACAAGGGTAGCGCGACCAAGAAGACTACTAGTCCCGATTTAATATCGGATTTTAAATATTTAGTTGTGAAATTTTTCATAGCTATAATAAATTGTATGCGTTATTTTTTATGTTGTTTTAGCTAAAAAGACTGCTAAATGAATATTTTTTATGGGATAATTCCGTATCTATTTCTGCTGGAACTTCTACGACCTCTATAGCATTCTTTTTTAAGAGTTTTGTTGTATCAAACCACTTAAAGCCGGGGTATTGCAGTACTTTATCTTTAGGGATAACTGCATTTTCTGCATCCAGTTTTTCCATAAAATTTTTAAAGGCGATGGAGTTCAAGCCGGTAAAAAGTTCACAAGTTATTGTGTCTATGGACTGCTTGTGTTCGACAAGTAGACGTTGTTTAGTTTTTACAAATTCATCTGTAAATTGTTTACGTATTTGTTCTCTTGAACTAAAGTGCGTTATACCCCATCGAGTATTTGGCAACTTATAACCTGCAATTAAAATAATATCCAACTTTGTGTTTGGAAAATTTAAAATTGCGTATTCAACAAGTTGTAATGATTCAACAGTGAAATCTGTAGGAATAAGTATTTTTCTCATCTTTTCTAACTTTTCAGCAAACATAGTTACAGAAGGTTAGAGCCATATAAGAGTGAAATTAGAACAAGATTAGAATTTTAAGAATGGTAAGTGTTTTTATTAAGGAGCTTAATTTTTACTATTGTTCCTTTGTTTACCTGGGAGAGTACACGTATTTCTCCAGAATGCATTTTTATAATACGATAGGCTAGCGGGAGACCAAAACCAAAACCTTCGATACCTCTAACATTTGAGGCACGAAAAAAGGGCTCGTATATATTTTTCAATTCATCTTCTGGAATGCCTACGCCTTCATCGTTTATAGTAACTAAAATATAATCGGAATCGGAAAGTATCTTTAAGTTCACTACTTTATTATCTGAAAACTTACAGGCATTCTCTATAATATTACTTAAAGCTACATGTAATAGGGATTCACTCCCCAAAATTGTGATAGCATCTTCATTTTCAGGTAGCTCTTCAAAGTCTAATTTTATTTTATTATTGGGAATAGCTACATCAAGACTTTGCTTAATATTCAAAATTAATTCATCCACTCGAATGGCATCTATTACAAATCCTTTTGAATCAAAATCAGTTTTGGCTAGTTTTAAAAGGCCGTTTACTAAAAAATCTAAACGTGACGCCTCAAGGTCTATACTTTTAAGTATTGCGTGGTACTCTTCAGGGCTTCTTGCTTTAATAAGCGCGACCTCGGTTTGCCCTAATATAGCAGTAAGCGGATTCCGCAGCTCATGAGATGCATTATTTATAAAGTTACTTTGAAGATCAAAAGATATTTGTAATCTATCCAGCATATTATTGAAGGTACGAGATAGTTCGGCAAGCTCATCTTTTCCGGTAGCTGTTTTCAAACGCAAGGAGAGGTTTTCCGCCCGAATGGAATTAACCTCTTCTGTAATTTTAGAAATAGGGCTTAAAGCCTGCTTGGCGTAATATCTTCCTAAAACATAAATAAACACAATACTTACAAAGAAGGCTATGATGAGGATGTTTCTCAAGTTGTCTAGCTTTCCGAAGCCATATAAATCTGTGGCAGACAACACCACAATAAAATCACCTTCATTATCATGATAAAGCAAGCCAGTATAGTAATAATCACCTTGTTTTAATTCGGTATATTGATTAGAAAACACCTTTTTGAAAAAGCTTTCTGGGAGGGTTTTATCAAACTCTGTTAAAGGTTTCTGGTTTTCTGCATCGACAGGATAAATAACCTCTTCTTCATTGGGTAAGGTTTGCAAGTGTCTAATTCTAATATCATTGTAAATATCATCATTCAGCTCATCTTCATCTAAATAGGCCTGTGCTGCAATAGTTGCTCTTTGACTAAGGCGTAAATAAAATTCATTTTCGGTGTATTCCTTTGAAAAGTAATAAATAAGAATAAAAACTCCACTTAAAAACAAACTGGTTAGTACTATAAAAACAGAGGTGATTTTTGTTCTTAACCGCATATTTTTTATTCTTTTTTTAGAATATAACCCATACCGATTACTGTATGAATTAACTTTATTTCATAATCTTTGTCTATCTTGTTTCGCAAATAGTTTACATATACATCTACCACATTTGTCCCCAGATTAAAGTTAATATCCCATACATTTTCAAGAATATCTACACGACTAAGAACCCTATCTTTATTTATTAATAGGTACTCTAATAATCTGAATTCGGTAGAGGTTAATTTTATTTTATTTCCCGCTCTTTTAACAAACTTGGCATCCATATCTAACTCTAAGTCTGCTAATTTCAAAGAATTGCTACATCGCACAAGCGCTTGTTTATTTCTAGTACGAGCACGTATTCTAGCCAACAATTCAATAAACTTAAAGGGTTTTATTAAATAATCATCTGCTCCGGCATCCAAGCCTTTCACTATATTATCTGTAGTCCCTAAAGCAGTAAGCATAATGATGGGTAGACTTTCATTTCCGATCTCTCTAATTTTTTTTGCTACTTCCCTACCGTCCATTTTCGGTAAAATGATATCTAAAACAACTAAATCTATATTTTTTTGTTGTAATAACTCTAAGCCTTGTATTCCATCATAAGCCACAAATACTTTATATCCAGATTCTTGTAAACCTTGACTTATAAATGCCGCTACATTGGGCTCATCTTCTATGACTAATATTTGCTTTGAGATAGTAATTGTTATTTTTAAAAAGACCTTAAAGATAAGGTTTTTAACAATTACCGTTTTCTGTAGATGTTAGAATTAGATTAGAATTTTCCCAACCTTTAATGATTTTTTGTCAAAATGAATTGTTATACTTTTTTTAAATACACTCTCTGCTCAAATCTAAATAAATACCTTTAAGGATTAACCAAAAATCAATCATTCATGGAAAATTGGATTACTGTAGCACCCGGTGTATTAGGAAAAACAATACTTTCAATTCTACTTATTTTTACTGCTATTATTATCATTACCCGTATTGCCGGGTTGCGAACCTTTTCAAAAATGTCAAGCTTTGATTTTGCTGCTACAATTGCCATTGGGTCAATTTTAGCATCAATTGTATTGAATACCGATCAATCCCTAACTAAAGGCGTTATAGCTTTAAGTGGTATTATAGCTTTTCAATCAGTATTTATGCTCTTAAAACGAAAGTCTCATTTTTTTCAACAACTAACTACTAATGCTCCGTTGTTACTGATGAAAGATGGGATTATTATTTATAAAAATTTACAAGCATCTAATATGGGGGAAGACGATCTCATTGCAAAGTTAAGGGAAGCAAATGTATTTAATTTAAACGAAGTACATGCCGCTATTTTAGAATCTACGGGAGATGTATCGATACTGCATACCGATGACGATAAAGAACTTCAGGACAAGATATTACAAGGCGTACAGTAATAAAAAGTAATAGCTAATAGTACCTTATACATTTTTAACGGAATGTTTTTTTTTATAAAATAGAACACAATCGCTACTGCCTGCCCGTTTAAAATTCGACTTTATTAATTATAACTTCAATCCGCTAACGGCAAAAAAGATAATATGATAAAGCCACTTGTAAGCTCCTTTGTTGATAGCCAATAAAAGAATGCTAAATCTTATTTATTATTTCCCCCTCTTTGTCCAGAAGGTGTTTCTTTTTTATTGCCTTCATCACTATAACCAGCCGGGTCGTTAGACTCAGGTACCTTTTTGGGGTTTTCCTTCGTAGGTTTTGTAGGTTTACCGGGTTTGCTATTTGGCTCTCCTGAGTAATCTTGATTTTCTATATTTTGCTCATTTTTCTTATCCTTATCGAGCATCGGTGTGTTTTTGTCTTTTCCCATAACAATCTTTTTAAATTAATCTTACTTTTTAAAGTTAGTTTCCTTTTTAGCGTTTTTCTGAAATTTTAATACCTTTTAACAAGCAATGTTAATATAGCCTCAAAAGAGCGATACTATTATTCCAGACACACTATCTTTTAGAGTAAAAGAACTGGCGTTCAAGAGCTTTGTCAAAAAGTTTAAGTATTCGAAACCCGACCAAGATTGTGAACTGTAGTTACCTATCCCCTACCCGTTTAAACTCCAAATCTTGAAAGTCATAACTAAAATCCGTTAATGGCGAAATCGGTTTCATGGTGAAACCCTTGGCACGTCCTTCTGTATCCAAAGAAAAAACAACAAAAGCATCAGCTTTTAAAGAAGTGTCGTCCCAGCGTACTACGTAAGTGGTACCTTTATAAAATTGCATGTGTCCAGTAAGATCTTTAGATTTTTCAGAAGTAAAATAAAGACCCTCCTTTTTTTTACTCACCGTCACCTTCCCAAACCAAGGATCTTTATAAGTACCGGTATACACCTCCGCCTTTGGCTTTGAAGCAGTATTTTTTAACGAAGCAGCAATATTTTTTTCTACGGAAGCGGTGATGCTATCTGCTTGTTTTTCATACTTAAGTCGAGACTCATTGTATTGCTTGATACGGTTGGCATCAGATATTCCAAAATAACCATCTTTAATAGAGTTAGTAATAGCCGTAAACGCAGCACCCGATTGTTGGTTTGTTAGCACGATAATACCTAAATCTAATTCTGGGATTAAGGTCACTTGACTTACAATTCCTAACAAGCCACCCGTATGGCTGGCTTGAAAATAACCATTTACATCTTTTAAAAACCACCCCAAACCATAAGCATAAAAATGAGTGTTATATGCTCCTTTTCCAGTACGAAGAATTGTTTGCGGTGTCCACATTTCGCGATGAGCTTGTTCACTAAACAAACTATCTTGCTTTTTAGAACCGTATTTTCCGTGATCTAATCGCACTTGCACCCAATTGGCCATATCGTCTACTGAACTATAAATCCCACCTGCCGCATCAGATAATTTTGTGAAAGTAGCACCAGTAATTTCCAATTTACCATTTACAGGCGCGTGGCCATCTATACGATTGGCATCGTTTGCAATTTTATTTCCATCTAATGTAGTACGATCCATATTTAAAGGATTAAAAAAATGCTGCTGTATATAAGCATCATAAGCCTCTCCTGAAACTCGTTCCACTACTTCCCCAGCAACGATATACAATAAATTATCATAATCAAACTTCGATCGAAAAGACGATACTGGTTTTAAATAGCGGAGGTTATGGATCATTTCAGACTTCGTTGTGGTATTATTAGCAGGAAAAATCATCAAATCTCCGGCACCTAGACCCAAACCACTTCGGTGTGTGAGTAAGTCTCTCACGGTAAACTCACTGGTTACATATGGATTATACAGTTTAAACTCTGGGATTATATCGGTCACTTTCGTGTCCCACTCCAATTTTCCTTGATCAATCAATTGCGCCAACGCTGCAGAGGTAAAGGCCTTAGTATTGGAAGCTACTCCAAACATAGTTTTAGTATCAACAGGCTTTTTTGTTTTAAGCGACTGCACCCCATATCCTTTTTTTGAAATCACTTCTCCGTCTTTTAAAACAGCAACCGCCATACCAGGAACATTGAAGGTTGTCATGGTTTTTTCTACCAAACTGTCAATTTGTTTAGAGCTGAGTGCTTGTGAAAAACCAATTGAGGTGGCTAAAAAGAAAAATATTGAACTAAAAATAATGTTGAAAGCGACTTTTTTCATAGAAGGACGTATATAGGAAGAAGGATTATTGAATTTGGTATAAAGGTATTAAATTCTTTAATGATTGTAGACAGGTGACTGAGTGAATCTAAAAACACAAAGGAGTTTGGAAATGTATACCAAAGCTCCCAAACTCAAAAAAACCTATATTTGTTACTATGCTTAACCGACTGAATAGACTAATACATAACATCGCCTTTGTGCCTTTTTTAATTGCCTTTGCTTTTGGAGCTTTGGCCACCGTAATTGTAGCATTTCCCATACAAGTTAAAGGCACCGCTCTAGAGTTTCTTGCGATAACCGATAAAAGCAATATTCAAACCATTATCAGTTTTGTTATTACGGGTATTTTCACCTTAACGGTTTTCAGTTACACCATGGTAATGAATGTGTTAAACCGAAGTATTAGTAACTTTTCACCTCGTTTAATTCCGTTATTACTTTCACAGCGTGACCATAAAGTTATTTTGGGTTTTACTAGTGGCACCATTGTATATGGCTTAGTTTTAGCCCTATTTGTCACCAACAGTTCAGAAAAACCTTTTCCCGATTTGGGTGCAGCAGTAGCCTTATTATTTGCAGTTATATGTGTGGGTATTTTTATATATTTTCTGCACACCGTTTCACAAAGTATCCACATTAATTATATACTCAATGAATCTTTTGAAAATACTCGAAAAAACCTTCAAAAAAGTATAGACCCGAACGGTACGTTTTTAACATTCGAAGAGCCTGAAAATTGGGCTCACGAAATAAAAACAAAAAAATGTGGTTATCTGCAAAATGTCGATCTTGACTACTTATCCAAACTTGCCAAAAAACACGATTTTATAGCAAAGATAGCTCCCGAAATAGGCAATTTCGTATTAGAAAATGAAACGCTTATATACATTTCTATTAAACCGGACCACAAGCTTTTAAAGAAAATTTGGCGCGTACTTGAAGTAAACCTCAACGAGCCTATGGATGTTCCTGAAATAGGATTTAAACACTTTGTAGAAGTAGCTATTAAAGCCAGCAGCCCTTCTATTAACGATCCGGGCACTTCCCTTACTGCAATTGATTACATTACACAGCTTTTTATTCTTCGTTCCAAAATAAAAGACCACAACGCTTATAAAGGGGCAGATGGTGAATCAATAGTTTACAAAACAGTTCATTTTAATAAATTACGGTATCTCTGTTTTACTGAAATGAAACGGTATATGAAAGATGACCCCGCTCTCATATCAAAACTAAATAACGCTCTAGAAATAATCAACAAAGAGTGTAAAAGCTATAAAAGTTGTACCTATTCAGATTTTTAAAAGTGAAAACGAAATAATAAATCTTAATTTACAATCATCCCAGAAACTAAAACCCTACCAGTTTCATAAAGCACATATATAATTCAGTTTTAATTAAGGAATGGCGTAAGCACAAGGTTGTGTTTGTCAACTCATTAAAAAAATCATAACTTTAGAAAAAAAGAGGATTAATTTCCTTTAGAAAAAATTGCACCCTCTATTGGTATATGTCAGCATACAATAAGAGGTATTTGCACTAAACTATACCTTGCTATTAGTTTTAACAACATCAATAGAACGCACTCTTGCAGCCAATCTGCCTCTCGGTATCTTTGTTCATTAAGGGTACTCATTATTCTATGCGTCCTATTTTTAATCACCTCTTGTGCTCCAAAATTAACTAACATTCCACCTCCTGTCGAAGAACCACAAGCTTTTTCATATACAGGAACAGAAGTAATTCCCGAAAAATGGTGGACCACCTTTAAAGACACAGCATTAAATACATTAATAGATTCTGCTTTGAGCAAAAACATGGAATTAGCGGCTACTTGGCAACAAGTGTTGGCTGCAAGAGCCATAAAAAAACGTCAAGCTTCCACCTTATGGCCGCAAGTTGAAGCCAATGCAAGAACATCCTTAAACAGACCACAAGCTAATTTTACTGGAGGTGAAGACATTCAACTAGGATTCTCAGCTTCTTATGAATTTGATTTGTGGGGACGGCTCCGTTCTGCAAAACAAGCAGAAGCCTTTCGAGCACAAGCCAGTTATTACGACTACCAAACTACGGCTCTAGTTCTTTCAACACAAATAGCCACGATTTGGTATCAATTAGTGACCGCGCAACGTCAATTAACATTAGTTAATCAACAGATTGAAACCAACAACGATATTGTAGAATTAATTCAAACAAGGTTTAGCAGTGGTCAAACTCGTGCAGTAGACATCTTAAGACAGAGGCAATTGTTAGAATCTACCCGTAATATAAAAATAGGATACGAAACCGATGTTGCTCTTTTACAAAACCAATTAGCCGTATTAGTAGGTGAAGCACCTCAAAACAATCCGATACCTGCAGTCAAAGACAGTTTACCTTCTTTACCTCCGTTACCAGAAACCGGACTCCCATTAGAACTCATTAGAAAACGCCCGGATGTGCAACAAGCACAACATCTTTTATTAGCAGCAGATCGCGATATGGCCGAAGCAGTGCGCAGTCAATATCCTCGTCTTTCAGTATCAGCAACAGGACAGTTTCGATCTAATGCTTATAACGATCTTTTTAAGGAATGGGCCTATAGTTTAGCAGCAAATCTTGTAGCACCCTTATTTTATGGAGGTCAAATACGTGCTGAAATAGACCATACCGAAGCATTAAAAAACCAGCAATTATATAACTATGGGCAGACCGTGCTTACCTCCTTTCGTGAAGTAGAAGACGCCCTCCTTCAAGAACAAAAGCAAAATGAACAATTGGAAAGCTTAAGACGACAATTAGAACTAACAGAAAAGGCAAATCGGCAATTAAAAATTGAATTTTTATATGGCGCTAGAGAATATCTAGATGTCTTACTTTCCTTAAATCAAGAACAACAGTTAAGAAGGGATGTACTTACTGCTGAGCAAACTCAACTAGAAATAAGAATTGATTTATACCGTGCCTTAGCTGGCGGTTTTGAAATAGAAAACCCAGCAACACCATAGCAAACAAAGCACTACTAGTATGAAAAATAAAAAAATACTCCTTATATGCTTGGTTATCCTGCTTGCAGCAGTAGCGATTACCTTCCTTATCTTTTTTACAGAACCTACTGCCGAAAGTGAAGGAGCGACCAAACAAACTGCGATGCTTGTTAACACCGTAGAAGTAAAAAAAGGAGACTATCAACCTACTTTACAAGCTACCGGAACGGTACAGCCGGTTGAAGATGTTATGCTCAGTCCCCTAGTTAGCGGTCAAATTATTCGCAGACCTTCTAACTTCACACCAGGTAGTTTTGTTAAAAAAGGACAAACTTTATTACAGATAGATCCTTCAGATTTCAGAAATACCCTAGAGCTAAGACAAAGTGAACTGCTGCAAGCACAAACAAATTTAGAGGTAGAAATGGGAAGGCAACAGGTGGCGGAAAAAGATTTAGAATTAGCAGGAATTGACTCGTTAAGCGATAAAGAAAGGCAATTAGTTTTAAGAAGACCACAATTAGATGCCGTACGAGCCACCGTTAAAGCAGCGAAAGCTTCCGTTAATCAAGCAGAAACAAATATTACAAGAACTACCATCAAAGCTCCTTTTGATGCGCATGTGATAAGCCAAAATGTAACCGAAGGGTCTCAAGTAGCACCGGGAGATAACTTAGGGCGTCTGGTAGGCTCCGATTATTATTGGATAACTGTTACTGTTCCGGTTTCTCAATTAAAATGGCTCACCTTCCCCAATACCGATTCTGAAAAAGGATCTATGGTAAAAATAAAACACACCACAGCTTGGGAAAAAGACACCTACCGCGTGGGTTATTTAAACAAACAAATAGGCGCATTAGACAATCAAACCCGTATGGCTAGAGTGCTGGTAAAAGTACCAGACCCTTTAGGCTATGAATCAGATACTAAACTGCCTAAATTGATAATAGGTTCTTTTGTCGAAGTTCATTTAGAAGCTAAAACCATAGAAGACATAGTTCGGTTAGATCGCGGGTATGTTCGCAGCAATCAAACCGTTTGGGTTATGGATGAAGGAAAGTTAAGCATTCGGAAAGTAGACATTGTACTTACCGATTCAAAATACGCCTATATCCGTTCAGGTTTAGAAGATAGTGAAAAAGTAGTCACCACTAATTTAAGTACTGTAGCAGAAGGCATCGCCCTGCGCAATGAAGCAACAGATTCCATTCAAAATTCAACTCAAAATAAAAATAAAGAGGAGCAATAATCGTGGAAGACAATCAAGAAAAAAAAGTAAGGAAAGAGGGAGTCATTGGGTACATGGCCCGGAATTCCATTATTGCAAATTTAATCATGATCCTCTTGATTGGCGGTGGTATTTGGACGATGTTCAATATTCAAAAAGAGGTGTTTCCGCAGTTTCAGCTTGACTTTGTTGAAGTAAATGTAGTATATCCTGGAGCAGCACCCGCCGAAGTAGAACAAGGAATTTTATTACCTGTAGAAGAAGCCATACGAGGCATACAAGGTATTAAAGAAATTGTTTCTACCGCCAACGAAGGTTCTGGTGAGATTCTTATTGAATTAGTTGCTGGAACTGACCGGATGAAAGCTTTTCAAGATATTGACCAGGCGGTTAACCGCATTCGTACTTTTCCCGACGATATAGAACAACCCCAAGTGGCACTTCAGTCTAGACAGCGAGATGTTATGCAAATTAGCCTCTTCGGAAATATAGATATCACAGCCTTACGAAACCTTACCGAGCGTTTACGAAACCGTCTTTTAAGTAATGCTGAAATTACACAAGTAGAAATAGGAAATGTACCTGATTACGTTACCCACATTGAAATACCAAGACACAATTTACGGCAATACAACCTTACATTGGGGCAGGTAGCCGATATTGTTGCGCAATCTAGTGAGGATGTACCTGCCGGAGCCGTGGAGACACAGAGTGAAGAGATTTTATTGCGGATGAAGGAACGCAAGCAATGGGCGGAAGAGTTTGGAGATATTACCATACTATCCTCTAATTCGGGTGCTCGGGTAACCCTATCTGAAATTGCTACGATAACAGACGGTTTTGAAGAAACAGGCTTTCACGGTCAGTTTAACCAAACCCCTTCCATCGACCTAGAGATTTTTCGCATAGGAGATCAATCTCCCTTAGATATTGAAGAAAAGGTAAAAGAGATTATGGAGGACTTCCAATTGCCTCCAGGTGTGCAGTACCGTATTGACAGTAATCGTGCAGAAGACTATCGGGAACGTCTTTCGCTTTTAACTGAAAATGGAGTGCTTGCCATTATAATAGTTTTAGTGATCCTCACCTTATTTTTGGAGTATCGACTTGCTTTTTGGGTAATGATTGGGATGACCATTTCCTTTATAGGAGGTGTTATTTTACTTCCGCTTATAGGCATCAGTATCAATATGATCTCCATGTTTGGTTTTTTAGTAGTACTGGGTATTGTGGTAGATGATGCGATTGTAGTAGGAGAAAATATTTACGAATACCGACAAAAGGGATTGCCCTTTATGAAAGCCGCCATTAAAGGGACTAAAGATGTCTCAAAACCCGTTACCTTTAGTATCATCACTACTATTGTGGCATTTATACCACTTTTATTTATGCCTGGTGAAACAGGGAAATTCTGGCAACCCTTACCCGCTGTAGTGATTGTTATTTTGGCGGTTTCACTTTTAGAAGCCTTGTTTATTCTCCCTTCTCACCTAGGGCATCTTTCAGAAAAAAAGAAAAAGAAAAAATGGGTGCTGCGTTTAGAAAAAGGACAACAATATTTTTCAAATGGTCTTACACGCTTTGTTGATAGACATTATCGTCCATTTTTAGACAAATGCCTCAAATATAGATACATCACATTATCTATCGCAGTAGCGCTACTATTAGTAGTAGGAGGTTATGGCTATAGCGACCATATGGGGATGATCATGATGCCCGAAGTAGCAGCAGATGAAATTGAAGCCGGTGTACGACTGCCGGTAGGTACAACTCCAGATCAAGCTGCCAAAGTAGCTGAAGAGATCACAAAGTCCACACAACAAATGTTTGAAGAACACAACCTTTATGAGGCTGCCGAAGGGATTAAAACCAACGTACGCGGTCAAAATTTTATCGATGTGGAAATTGTAATGCTTCCACCCGATGACCGTGACATGACAGCTAGAGAAATGATTGCAATTTGGCGCGATAATATTGGGGATATTGAAGGAGTGGACCAAATAACTTTTGAAGCAGAAAGAGGTCCCGGCGGAGCCAGTCAAGCAATTAGTATAGATTTAAGTCATACCGATGTTGAAACGTTAGAACGTGCCAGCAAAGCTTTTTTTGAACGGATGGAAGCTTATGATAACACGAGAGATGTGAGTGATAATTACAACAAGGGAAAACTTCAATACGACTTCAAACTACTACCAGAAGGCAGAAACCTTGGTCTCACTTCTAACGAAGTAGGAAGACAAGTTAGAGATGCTTTTTATGGAGCACTAGCCATACGCCAATTAAGAGGCATTAATGAAATTGAAGTGCGCGTTAAATTACCCTTAGAAGAACGTAAAAATTTACAAAACCTAGAAAACTTCTTAATCCGTACTCCTGATAGTGTAGAAGTTCCGTTATTCGATGTGGTAACAGTTAGTCAACGAGAGGCTTTTACCAGTATAAATCGCCGTGACGGGCGTCGTGTCATTAATGTGGGGATGGATGTAGAACCTTCAAATGCAGTGGGCCGCGTATTAGCTTCTATCAATAATGAAGTGTTACCACAACTTCGTGCTGATTACCCTGGCATTACTTGGACCTTTGAAGGAAGTCAAGCAGATATGAGAGAGTCCACACAATCTCTGTGGAGTGGGTTTTCTTTAGCTATGATGATTATGTATGCGTTATTAGCTATTGCCTTTAGCAGTTACACACAACCTTTAATCGTCATGACGGCTATTCCTTTTGGAGTTGTAGGAGCTGTGATTGGACATATTCTTTTAGGGTACGATCTTTCCATTGTTAGTTTAATGGGGGTGATTGCATTATCTGGAGTGGTAGTAAACGATTCGCTTATAATGATAGATTATGCAAATAAAAAACGAAAAAATCATTCTATATACGAATCTATACATGAAGCTGGGCTTCGTCGTTTTCGTCCTATTTTATTGACTACCTTAACTACTTTTGGAGGCTTAACCCCTATTATTTTAGAAACCTCTAGTCAAGCATTTCATTTAATACCGATGGCCATTTCATTAGGCTTTGGAATTGTGTTTGCTACCTCTATAATTTTAGTAATTGTTCCGTGTTTGTATTTAGTTTTAGAAGATGCCGTACTATATATTCAAAAAGGAAAAACAGTGGAGCGAAAAAAATAATTACAGTATTAAAAAAGCTACCCTATTTGAGTAGCTTTTAAAATATATAAAAGGTTTTACTTACGCACTAATAGCATCATCTGCTATTACTTGTTTTACATTATTATAATGAAACAGCTGTGATTTATAAAACCGTGCTTCTTTATCACCTTTTTCTAGGCATCCTTTTAATGTTTCCTCTAAATTGCTATATGATATATTTGTAGTTGTTAGTTGATTAATAGTATAAAACGAACGAGGAGAGTGGTCTACAATAGCACCACCATAGAGCGTTATTATCTTATTATCTCTATCAATTAATACGGAAGCAGCATTAAAAAAGAACTTTAATAACGACTTCTGAAAACTATAAAATTCAGGATTTAATTGTGAATCTACAACGCAACTTTTCTTAATAAGTTTACGCATTTCTTCGTGAATAATTTGGTCTTGATTTTTCATAGCATATCAATTTATATGTTAAATATAGCTATAGAACACAATAGATAGCCAAATTAGATACGTGTTTAGCGTTACTTTAACTCGATAAAAATAAATCTGTTAATTTTTTAAGAAGAAAGAAGACTATTGCTCAGTTTCTAAGCCTTGTTCGTCCCAAGAAGTAATTCCACCTTGTAGATCATACACTTTTGTAAAACCATTTTCTTCAAGAATCTTTGCCGCACGAGCACTTCGCCCTCCACTTCGGCAATAGACATACACAGGTTTTGTTTTGTCTAAGTCTTTAATTTTTTCTTGAAAATCGGCATCTGTTACACAGATATTCTGAGCATCTTTTAAGTGACTAACACCAAACTCTTCTGTGGTGCGCACATCTACCAACTGACTCTGTTCATCGCCTTCCATAGTTTCTAAAAAGTGATGAGGATCCATTACCTCAACTGTGCTAGAATTATTTTGACCGCACGAAACGACAAGGATTAATAAACTAAAGATAGGTAGTAAAAGATACTTTTTCATAATTGAAGAATTTAAGAAACAGTTTCGCCTTCCCATTCGGTTATACCCCCTAATAGGTTATAGCAGTTTTCAAAACCTTGCGATTTTAAAATAGCACAGGCTTGTGCACTTCGGGCACCAGAACGGCAATACACATAGTAATTTTTTGAATCATCCAACTGTTGCAACTCCTCCATAAATTTTGGTGGGTTCTGTATGTCCATTTGTTTAGAATTCGGAATATGCTTTTCAGCTACTTCTTCGTCTGTTCGAACATCTAAAATCTGTGCATTATCGTCTGCGTTAAGCTTTTCGCTCCAC
This sequence comes from uncultured Marixanthomonas sp., assembly GCF_963974425.1. Taxonomy (NCBI): domain Bacteria; kingdom Pseudomonadati; phylum Bacteroidota; class Flavobacteriia; order Flavobacteriales; family Flavobacteriaceae; genus Marixanthomonas; species uncultured Marixanthomonas sp. Next base: position 12,743 of record NZ_CAXBCK010000029.1, on the reverse strand, counting down.
TCTTGTTGGGTTAAATCCATTGGTCTTAATTTTTTGTAAAAATAAGGATTCTCATTGCTATAGACGCAAAAAAAATAAAAACGTTACAGGTTTTGATTCATAAAAATTCTTTTAATAAAAAACCCGACCACTAAACGCAATCAGGTTTATTATATAAAATATTATCTTTTTATTGTTTTACAGTGCACCCAATAGCTTTAGTTTCTTTAACTGTTACTTCTTTTCCTGCTAATAATTCATTTATGGCATTGGCTAAAAAGCGATCTTTTACGGCATCGGCATTACGAACGTTGTCATCAATTGCTCCAATGTATTTAACTATATTTTTATCATTTTCTTTATTAAGAAGATACACGTGTGGGGTTTTTGTAGCTCCGTATTTCGCATAAATAGTTTGGCTTTCATCATACAAATATGGAAAGGTAAATCCGGCTTCTTTTGCTTTTTCTTGCATTAACTCGTAGGTGTCGTCAGGTTGTACTTCTGGATTATTAGGGTTAATGGCAATTACAGGATAGCCTTTGCCTTTAAACTCTTGGACCAAAGCAACCATACGCTCTTCACTTGCTACTGCAAATGGACAGGTGTTACACGTAAATATTACAATAAATCCTTTAGCATCTGGATAATCAGACAAGGAAACCATATCGCCGTCCACATCTTTCAATTTAAAATCGGTTGCTTCGTCCCCAATGGTGTAGCCTTTGGCAGTCTCTACTTCTGCAGTCTTAGCCATCGCAACTTCTTCATTTTTATCGGCGGTAACTTCCTTTTGATTTTTATTTTCGTTTTTACAGCTGCTTAATCCTATCAATAAAAAGGCCATTATGGCTATAGGCAGGTATTTTGATACTTTTTTCATAGTGGTATTGTTTTATAGTAGTTTTTGTATTTCAGTTTTTAATTCTTCATAGGTAAACGATTTTTCATAAAACTTACGACTATCGTCCTTATAAATTACTGTGGCAGGGATAGCCCCACTCCATTCTTCGGAGACTTTCGGAATCCAGCTATTGGCATCGGCATCATCAAGTAAAACAATTTCAGAATGTAATTTGTTCTTTTTTATAAAAGGTACTACCTGACTCTGCACCTTATTAGGAAAGTCTAAGCTTGCTAAAATCACTTTCACTTTTTTATCGGCGTATTCTTTATTTATTCTTTCAAAATAAGGCAACTCTTTTACACAAGGCTTACACCAAGTGGCCCAAAAGTTGACTACATAGGTAGTATCATTGTTTTTCTGAAGTATCTTCTTCTGAAACGTTTCAAAATCATAAGAAGGTATTCTAACCGAAATTGGTTCTGCTTCCATTTGCTCTCCTGCTAACTCTTTAATTTCTTCAGGAACTTCTGCGGATTTCTCCATCTTAGTATCTGCATTTTTTTTATCGTCCACACAGGCTTGAAGTATCAGTACTAATAGTAGTAATGCAATTTTTTTCATGCTGAAATATATTCAAAGTTATTGATTGTCAGTTTATTTTTAACGTTTATTTCACGCAACATATTTCCCAGTTTTCAACTTGGAAGTCATCCTTTTCATTATTCCTCCTTGTTAAACTTTGTTAAAGTATTTTTTAAACAGGCAAACCTACATACATTTGTATCAACAACAATTGTATATACAACTATGAGAATTGAAGATGTAATAAAAACTAAGCAGCCTATGGAAATCGCCTCAAAAACGGTGATTAACATGGTCTATACCTCTCGGGTTATAGAAATGGCTACTTCGGTTTTTAAAGATTTCAACCTTACCAATCAACAGTATAATGTGCTGCGCATTTTAAGAGGCCAAAAAGGAAAACCAGCCAACCTATCTACGCTACAAGAACGTATGATTGACCGCAATAGCAACACGACACGGTTAGTAGACAAACTGATTCAGAAAAAGTTAGTGACCCGAAAGGTTTGTCCTGAAAACCGAAGAAAAATAGAAATACTTATTACCGAAAAAGGTTTGTCTGTTTTAAAAGAATTAGACCCCATTATCACGGAAGCGAATCAAAATGTTGTGAAAAATTTAAATACTGAAGAATTAGAAACCTTAAATAACCTATTAGATAAATTAAGAAACGATGAGTAACTACCTTGAAAATTTAAACTGGCGGTACGCCACCAAGAAGTTTGACGCCACAAAAAAAATAAACGAAACAGATTTAGAGTTTCTAAAAGAAGCGATGCAATTATCGGCTTCTTCGTACGGACTTCAGCCCTATGAAATTTTAGTAATTGAAGATGCCGAACTTCGTGAAAAGCTTAAACCCGCTGCTTGGAATCAATCACAGACTACTGATGCTTCTCAATTAATTGTTATCGCCAATAAAGTAGGTTTTGGAGATGAGTTAATCGATTCATATATAGAAAATGTTAGTACGGTGCGCGAGCTTCCTTTGGAAAGTTTATCAAATTTTTCAAGTTTTATGAAATCTAAAATTGGTGAGTTCTCTATTGAACAAAAAGCGCAGTGGACACAAAACCAAAGTTACATTGTTTTGGGAAACCTCCTTTCAGCAGCTGCCGAAATTAAAGTAGATGTTTGCCCTATGGAAGGGTTTGATGCCAAAGTATTTAACGAAATTCTTGAACTAGATAAAAAAGGCTTAAACACAGCTGTTATTGCAACAATAGGCTACCGAAGCGAGGAAGACGACACACAACATTACCCAAAAGTACGAAAAGAAAAAGAAGAATTATTTACAACTATTTAACCAAATAAAGAAAATTGTTATGAAAAAGAAAATCATTTTAAAATCAGTATTAATCTTGGCTGTCGCTGCAGGCACAGCCGCATTTACATCAACTATGGAAAAGAAAATAAATATTGAAGAAAGCACCATTGAATGGAAAGGAAAAAAAGTATTAGGCTCACATACCGGGACTATTAACTTACAAGACGGACATCTTGAAATGGAAGGTGATCAATTAACAGGCGGAACATTTACTGTAGATATGACTTCCATAACCGTAACCGATCTTGAAGGAGAAAGTAAAGGAAAGTTAGAAGGTCATTTAAAAAGTGATGACTTTTTTGGTATCGAAAACCACCCGACCTCTACTTTAGAAATTACTAGCGCATCCAATAAAGGAAATGTATATGACGTAACTGCAAACCTTACCATTAAAGGAAAAACAGAGCCGGTAACTTTCGAACTTATCATGGGAGAAAGTGCTGCCACCACTACTTTGAAGATTGACCGTACTAAATACGGCGTTCGTTATGGATCGGGAAGTTTCTTTGATAGTTTAGGTGACAATACTATATCAGACACCTTTATATTAGACGTAACTTTAAAATTTTAAGCACTCGTTATTTGTGGTTTACAACTTTCGTTTCTATCTTTGAAAACTAAGTTTATGAACACAAACAACAAACATACCTGGTGGCATATTTTACACACGTAAACGCTCGTGAGTAAAGCACCATGGTACTTAATAAAACCAAAGGCTTGTCTTTCACGACAAGCCTTTTTTGTTTACAATAAATTATGAAATATCAATTAAAAACACATTCTAAAAAACTATTGGCAGATACGTTAACCCCAGTTTCGGTGTATTTGCGACTGCGGGATAAATTCCCTAATAGTCTTTTGTTAGAAAGTAGCGACTATCATGCCAACGACAACAGTTTCAGCTACATTTGCTGTAATCCAATTGCTTCCATTAAAGTAATGAATGGTGTGATTACGCAAGAGTTTCCAGATGGAAAAAAGGCTGAAATCACTATCAATTCTGAAACAAACGTTCCAGCTATTCTTGATAAATTTGCTACTTCTTTTTCTTCTGAAGAAAATGATTTAAAGTTCATTAACAATGGATTGTTTGGGTATATGGCGTACGATGCCGTTCAATATTTTGAAAACATAGATATTTCAAAAAAAGATGAAAATCTAGAGATGCCCGACCTATACTACGCTGTGTATCAAAATATCATTGCCATTAATCATTTTAATAACGAAGCGTACCTGTTTGCGCATTGTTACGAAACAGAAAACAACATTCCGCAACTTGAACAATTACTGAAGTCAAAAAACTTTGCTGAATATCCTTTTCACACCCAAGGTAAACCGGAAACCAATATTGATGATGAAGGTTTCAAAGAATTGGTAAGAAAATGCAAAGAACATTGTGCCCGTGGCGATGTATTTCAGATTGTACCCAGCAAACGGTTTTCACAAGCTTTTACTGGTGACGAATTTAACGTCTATCGTGCGTTACGAAGTGTAAACCCTTCCCCTTATTTGTTTTATTTTGACTACGGAAACTTTAAAATCTTCGGAAGCTCCCCGGAAGCCCAACTGGTGGTAAAAGGTGACGTTGCTGAAATTCACCCCATCGCTGGAACCTTTAAACGCACCGGAAACGATGAAAAAGACGCCGAACTAGCAAAACAGCTTTCCGCCGACGAAAAAGAAAACAGCGAACACGTGATGTTAGTAGACCTCGCTCGAAACGACTTAAGCCGTCACGGAAATAATGTAACGGTAGATACGTATCGAGAAGTTCAGTTTTTCTCACACGTTATCCATTTGGTAAGTAAAGTAACCGCAAATAAACATAAGGAAACACCTACTATGCAAGTGGTGGCCGATACTTTCCCAGCAGGAACATTAAGTGGAGCACCCAAACACAAAGCGATGCAGTTACTTGAGAAATACGAAAACCGAAGCCGAGAATTTTATGGAGGCGCTATTGGTTTTATGGATTTCAGTGGGAACTTTAACCACGCCATCATTATCCGTTCGTTTGTGAGTAAAAACCATACGCTACACTATCAAGCTGGTGCTGGAGTGGTTTCAGAAAGTAAAGAAGAAAACGAATTACAAGAAGTATATAACAAATTAGGCGCGTTAACAAAGGCCTTGGAATTAGCAGAGAATATTTAAGATGAAGATATTAGTAATAGACAACTACGATAGTTTTGTGTACAATTTAGTGCATTATCTAGAAGAATTAGACTGCGAAGTAACTGTAAAAAGGAACGACCGCTTTACCTTAGAAGAAGTAGAACATTACAATAAAATATTGTTGTCCCCAGGCCCTGGCATCCCTGAAGAAGCTGGCCTACTAAAAAAAGTAATTGAGGTGTATGCTGCCAAAAAACCTATTTTAGGTGTATGTTTAGGGCAACAAGCCATTGGCGAAGTGTTTGGCGGAAGCATCATCAACCTAAGTGAAGTATTTCACGGAGTTGCCACCAAAGCTTCAATTCTAGTGGATGACGAACCATTGTTTAAAGGATTGGATAACGAAATTGAAATAGGTCGTTACCACTCTTGGGTAGTCAATAAAGAAGATTTACCAGAAGTATTAGAAATCACATCTGTAGATCCTAACGGGCAAATCATGTCGCTACGTCATAAGTTGTATGATGTTCGCGGTGTACAGTTTCACCCAGAAAGTGTCTTGACACCTAAAGGAAAAGAAATTATTAAAAATTGGGTGGAAAGCTAATTGTAGTGAGTAGTGAGTAGTGAGTAGTGAGTAGTGAGTAGTGAGTAGTGAGTAGTGAGCAAAATTATTATTTTTAGTATCACCAATGAGAAAAATTTTAATAGCCCCTTTTATTTTTTTAATACGCGTGTATCAACACGTGATATCACCGCTCACACCTTCTACGTGCCGCTACAGCCCTACTTGTTCACATTATAGTGTAGAAGCCTTAAAACGACACGGATTGCTTAAAGGTAGCTGGCTGGCTATAAAACGCATCGCTAGTTGCAATCCTTGGGGTGGTTCTGGTTATGATCCTGTTCCGTCAAAAAAAGAAAGACCGTAGCGTTTGTATAGCTATTGGATTTTCTATCTTTACAATCGCACACGTACTCTCTTTTAAAAGACTGAAATTAAAAAGGTACGTTATAAAACATACTACATGACACAATTTTTAGCTTTCACCTGGGACCCTTCTCAAGGGATCGATCTTGGTTTTTTTGTTATCCGTTATTACAGTTTAATGTTTGTAGTCGCCTTTACGCTAGGGTGGTTTATTATGAAACGGATATTTAAAAATGAAAACATCTCAGAAGAAAAACTGGACAGCCTTTTCATTTACACAGTTATCGCAACGCTTTTAGGAGCACGATTAGGGCACGTCATTTTTTATCAAACTGAACTCATTTGGGAAGACCCACTATCGATATTACTACCCATTCGCACCGTTCCTGAGTTTGAATTTACCGGTTTTCAAGGATTAGCAAGTCACGGAGCAGCTATTGCTATTATCATTGCGATGTTTATGTACAGTAAAAAAGTGATTAAAAAACCTGTATTATGGATTTTAGATCGGGTGGTAATTGCTGTTGCTTGCGGTGGTATTTTTGTACGTATTGGTAATTTTATTAATTCTGAAATAATAGGGAAACCAACCAACGGCGACTTTGGTGTGATTTTTAAGCAGTTAGGAGAAACGTTTCCGAGGCATCCTGCCCAATTATATGAAGCTGCAGGTTATATTTTAGTATTCCTGATCCTTTGGTTTATTTATTGGAAAACCGACAAGCGCAATTACTTAGGTTATATTTTTGGAGTTTTCTTAATTCTACTTTGGACGGTTCGTTTTTTAGTAGAATTTGTGAAAGAAGCGCAAGTAGAAAACCGTGCTGAATGGGCACTTAATACCGGGCAGTGGCTGAGTATTCCTTTTATTTTAATAGGTATATACTTAATGCTGCAATCGTCTAAAAGAAGATATCCAAAAGAAGTATAATTATTAAAGGAAGTGTTTAATTACCATGAAAAAAGTTGTCTTATTATTACTCAGCATCTTAGTATCAAGTTCTTTTTACAATTGTAAAGAAAAAACCAAGAATCAAGAAAGCCTTACTAAGGAGGTGTCTTTTACAAAAGAAGGCGAACTTACCCTGAAAAAAGCTGAAACCGACTCTATCATCGCGACGTTGGATATCGAAATTGCCGACGACGAGTACCAAACCCAAACTGGCTTGATGTACCGCAAGGGCATGCTCGATAGCCAAGGAATGCTTTTTGTATTTGAAGATTCACGCCCTCGTTCGTTTTATATGAAAAACACCGAGTTTAGCATTGACATCATTTATATAAACAGCGATAAAGAAGTTGTAAGTATGCAGAAAAACGCAAAGCCCTACGACTCTACTTCGCTTCCTTCAGAAGGTGTTTCCCAATACGTATTGGAGGTAAATGCTGGTCTTAGCGATACTTGGGCATTGGAAAAAGGAGATGTTGTGGAGTGGAATTCAAACAATTAATAGCTCAAATAAATAAACATCTAGCTTAAGTATTTTAATTTTTGCTAGCCGCTACACCCCAATCATCCAAACTTATTAAAATCTCCTCTAAAGACCTTCCCCTTTTGCTCAATTTATATTCTACTTTGGGAGGAACAACTGGATAAACTTTCCTAGAAATAAGTCCGTCTTTTTCTAATTGCCTTAAAGACTGAGTAAACATTTTATTAGAAATTTCTGGAATTTTTTTCTGTAAAACTCCAGACCGTAAAGGTCCTTCTAATAAATGAAATAAAATTAATGGCTTCCATTTGGTACCTATTAAATTCATTGTATAATGTAACGGACAAGCGATTTTTTTATTCAAATTATGATATATAACATATTGATTTTAAGCATTTAACTCCTTTAGGTGACTATAGCACTTTTTGGTAAGTTATTGCCTATTAGGCAAATATAATTTAATTTTGCTTCCTAAATTAAATTATATGACGACAAATAAAAAGTATCCAAAATCTTTCTCACATATTGGACTTACTGTTCCTAACATCAAAAAAGCGGTAAGATTCTATTCGGAGGTGATGGGATGGTATGTGATTATGGAACCTTCTACAGTTAAAAAAGAAAAAGACACTGCTATTGGCCAAATGTGTATTGACGTTTTTGGTGAAGATTGGGAGGAGTTTGAAATTGCACACCTTTCAACTTCAGATGGAATTGGAATAGAATTATTTTCATTTCCTCAAGGTGTGAAAGAGGCTCCTGAATTTAATCCTTTCAATACTGGACTTTTTCATTTTTGTATTCAAGACCCCAATATTGAGGAGCTAATCGATGAGATTATATCTTATGGAGGAAAAAAAAGAATGCCTATTAGAGAGTATTATCCAAATGACAAACCCTTTAAAATGTGCTATGTAGAAGATCCTTTCGGTATTGTTTTCGAAATATATACCCACAGTTACGAATTAACATACTCGTCAGGAGCCTATTCTAACTAACCCGTAAACTGATTTAATTATCATAGAATCTACACAGGTACTACCTTAAAACCTAAACGCCCGATTCAAAATTAGAATCGGGCGTTTTTATATTTCCGAAGAAAGTAGCAGCGTTATTTTTTAACAGCTTCTGGTGTTTCTTCCTCTTCTTCTTTTTTCTCAGTAAGATCGATTCCTCTTTTCTTAACAGTATCGTAGAATACCGGTGTTGCGATAAATAATGATGAGTAAGTACCTACTACAACCCCAACCATCAAGGCGAAAATCAATCCACGGATAGACTCTGCACCAATCAAGAATATCGATAATAATACAATTAATGTAGTAACCGAGGTATTTAACGTACGGCTTAACGTGCTGTTTAATGCACTGTTAATAATACGGTTCATCTTCCAACTGTTATGCTCATTAAAGAACTCTCTAATACGGTCAAATACAACTACAGTATCATTCAGTGAGTACCCGATTACTGTCAAGATCGCGGCAATGAACGATTGGTCAATCTCCATATTAAACGGCATAAATTTATAGGTAAGTGAGAAGATACCCAACACGATCAATACATCGTGGAATACCGCTGCAACGGCACCTAAACTAAATTGCCATTTTCTAAATCGTAGTAATATGTACAAGAACACAACGATCAACGATCCCAATACAGCCCAGAAGGAGTCTTTCTTAATATCATCGGCAATGGTAGGACTTACTTTATAGTATTCCATTCTACCAATTTCTTTACCTTCGTCATCGTCTTTAAAGTCGTCATATGTCATTTCTGACGGGAAGTTAGGCTTCAAAGTTTCAAAAAGCATCTGTTCTATCTCTTGATCCACTCCAGCACTAGCTTCATCCACCTTATACTTAGTGGTAATTTTAAGCTGGTTGTCGCTACCATAAGTTTTTGCTTCAGCACTACCAAAAGTCTGAATTAAATTGTCTTCAATATCAGAAGGATTAACTGTTTTGTCAAAACGTACAGTATAGGTACGGCCTCCCACAAAATCAACCCCTTGGTTTAATCCGTTAGTGAATAACGATATCAAACTAATTGTTATTAAAATTCCTGAAATGATAAAAGCAACTTTACGTTTTGCTAAGAAATTAATGTTTACATTCTTAAACAAGTTTTTAGTAGCCCCTGTAGAACAAGTTAATGGTTTCCCATTTTTAGCATACATATCGATAAATAATCGAGTAATAAAGATTGCAGTAAACAGGGAAGTAAGAATACCTATTAATAAGGTAGTTGCAAATCCTTGAATAGGGCCTGTACCGAATACCAATAATATTAAACCAGTTAATCCAGTTGTAATGTTGGCATCGAGAATAGAGGATAATGCATTGTTAAAACCATCTTTAATAGCATCCCGTTGCGCTTTCCCTTTTGCGAGCTCTTCTCTAATTCTTTCAAATATAAGTACGTTAGCATCTACCGAAATACCGATAGTTAATACAATACCGGCAATACCGGGTAGCGTCAACACAGCTCCTAGTCCTGCTAAAATTCCGAAGATGAACAAAATATTCACTACCAAAGCAATATCTGCAAAAGCACCTGCTTTACCATAGTAAAAGATCATCCAGATCAATACAAATGCTAAGGCAAGTACGAATGATAAAATCCCGCTACTAATAGCTTCCTGTCCTAGTGTTGGTCCCACTACTTCCGCTTGAATAATGTCTGCAGACGCTGGTAGTTTACCAGCACGTAGTACGTTTGCTAAATCTTGTCCTTCAGTAATAGTAAAGTCTCCTGTAATCTGGCTACTTCCACCTGCAATAGGCCCTGTTGTAACTCCTGGAGCTGAATACACAATATTATCAAGTACAATAGCTATCTGACTTTGATTTTTATATGCTTCGCCAGTTAACTCTTCCCAAGCACGAGCTCCTTTTCCATTCATCTGCATAGAAACCGCTACTTGTCCTCTTTGGTCGTAGGTTTGATTTGCATCGGTCACCACGCCTCCGGCTAAAGGTGGTTCGTTGTTTCGGTTTCCTTTAATAGCATACAATGAGGTTACCTCCCCTAAATCTTCTACTTGACTCTCTGTTGGAAGTCCCCATACAAATTTTGCATAACGATATTCATTAGGCAATAAAGACTTCACTTGCGGCATACGCAAATAGCTATTAATCGCTGCAGTATCTTTTACTTCAAACGTTGCTAATATAGGGCTTCCTTGAAATCCAGGAGAAACCATTTTATCTAATATTGGGTTTTCCTCAGCTGTTTCTTCTACATCTTCTCCCCCTAATAACTTACTAATGTCATCCTCATCGGTAGCCGTTGTATCTTGAGCCACTGCAGTAGAATCATTTTCTATAGAAGCCTCTGCTTGCTCTGAAGTACTAGAAGTATCTACAGTTTGCTCTGCTTCTTCTTCTGAAACATCGCTAACTTTTAGTGCCTTTACTTTTTCATTTGCCTGAGATAAGAAACCTGCCATATCATCAAACTTGTAAACATCCCAGAATTCTAATTGCGCTGTACTCTGTAATAATTTCTTAATACGCTCTACATCTTTAGCTCCTGGTAATTCTACCAAAATACGTCCAGAGTTCCCTAAACGCTGAATATTAGGCTGTGTTACTCCAAACTTGTCAATACGCTTACGTATAACCTCGAATGCTGAAAGGATAGACTCATCGATTTTACGCTCCAATACAGACCTTACTTCTTCGTTGGTCATGGATGCGTTAATATCGTCCTCTAAATTTTTGTTAAAGAAAATGCTTGAAGAAGCTAATGAATTATCACCTGGAATAGCTTCGAATGCCTGGAAAAAAGATTCTAAATAAGTATCTTGACTGCTTTTCTGAAGTTCAACTGCATTAACTAACGCTTGGTTAAACGCAGGATCTTTAGAGTTGTTTGCCAACCCACGTAAGATATCTTGAACCGATACTTGAAGGATAACGTTAATCCCTCCTTTTAGGTCAAGCCCTTTATTAAGCTCTTTGTCTTTTGCTGTATTGTAGTCAATACCGATTATAACAGGTTCGCTACCAACTGAATCTAAATAACGAGATTCTGCTGCTTGTCTTTCATCGTGTTGGTTTTCCTGAGTGTATTGGCTTTTCGCAAACGCCTCTGCATCGCCTTCCACTTTGTTTGCAACAAATGTAAATGACAATTGGTATAAACTTACCAAGCCAAATAGTATTGCAAATACTGTAATGAGTCCTTTATTTTGCATTCTTGTACGTGTTTATATAAATTTTAAAACGTGCAAATATAGGTTTTCAATTAAGAAATGCCAATTATTTTCTTTCTAAAAACTTTAACAAATTAATTGAATACAAATCAATATTTTATATGATTGGATATACAACATATATGATTTCCTTTTTCTGAAAAAAATATATTGTAAATAAAACACCATAACCTCTCCACACCTTCATTTAATTTCAACCAATATTATTGAGAATTGTATTTAAAAATAAATAAAGAAAGTATCAAAAAATCAAATAAGCCCAACATCATACAAACCAGCCACTTATCAATATTTATTTTAAAATTTGTTAACTTTTTATTGTTGACAAATTGTTAATACATTGAATAATAGAGTATTAACAATTTTTTCTTGACAACTTTTTATTTTTAAATAGTGTAAAGTGTCATCAATTTTTCTATATTTACACTTTCAAAATTGATTTTCTCAACTACTAAAATTCACACATTATATGCAAGTAAAAGCTCCTGCCTCCGCCCCCAAAACCTACACACAAGAAGAAGCCTTTTCTGCTTCATTAGAATATTTTAAAGGAGACGATCTAGCAGCTCGCGTTTGGGTAAATAAATATGCCCTAAAAGATTCCGATGGTAACATCTACGAAAAGACACCTAACGATATGCATCGCCGTATCGCAAAAGAAATTGCTCGGGTCGAGAAGCAATACCCAAACTCAATGACTGAAGACGAGGTGTTTGATCTTATTAAAGACTTTAAATATATTGTACCACAAGGGAGCCCCATGGCTGGTATTGGCAACAAATACCAAGTAGGGTCACTTTCTAACTGTTTTGTTATTGGAAATGATGGAAATTCTGATTCCTACGGAGGGATTATGAAAATTGACCAAGAGCAAGTACAACTTATGAAACGTCGTGGTGGTGTAGGGCATGACCTTTCGCACATTCGCCCAAAGGGATCGCCGGTAAAAAATTCTGCTTTAACATCAACAGGGGTTGTTCCTTTTATGGAACGATACTCTAACTCTACTCGCGAAGTAGCACAAGATGGCCGCCGTGGTGCATTAATGCTTTCAGTTTCTATCAATCATCCAGATGCAGAAGACTTTATCGACGCTAAAATGGAACAGGGTAAAGTAACCGGTGCAAATGTTTCAGTACGTATGGACGATACGTTTATGAAAGCTGTAAAAAACGAAGGTAATTACACTCAAAAGTATCCTATCTTTAGCGAGAACCCAAAGTATACAAAAGATATTGAGGCTAATAAGCTTTGGAAAAAAATAGTGCACAACGCTTGGAAATCTGCCGAGCCAGGAATTTTATTTTGGGATA
>NZ_CAXBCK010000028.1:0-47026 GCF_963974425.1 uncultured Marixanthomonas sp. | reverse complement strand
ACGGCCTATCTTAGCTCAGTTTTATAAAAATCATGGGGTTGTGCAACGGTTACCGTTGTTGCCAGTAGTACTTTTTATTACAGTTTTTCAATCGATTAGTTGTTAAATTCTATTTTCCATCCTTTTAATAGGTTTTTTAATTCCGTTGTTCTTTTATTATTTAATTCAGTCATACAAATTTTATAAAAAGCAAAACCTCCTTGAGCCGCATCTCTACTTTGATATTCTGCTATTTTACATTTTCCCTCGCAATATTTTTTCCATCCGCTCTGACTTTTAAACAGAAACAATTTGTAATTTTCAGTGTCAGAAGTTCCAACGCTATCGAGAAATTCAACACTTTCATTATAAACTTCTTCAAGGTTTGTTTTGGATTCAGTTAATTTTTGAGCAATATCAGCTCGAACTTCTATTGTGCTTTTTGTTTGGTCATCCACTTTATCGGATTGAGCCTTACATTGATAAAAAGTAATTATCAGTGGAAATATTAAGATCAGTTTTAAATATTTAATCATTCGAGTGATTTTTTGTATTACTGGCAACGTAGGTATAAACGCATTGCGTTTATATCAATTATAGCTATACTATTAAAAGGGGAGTTGTTTGTAAAAGTAAGAAAAAAGTTGAGAAACCCTGCTCAATAGAATATCCAAGCGGTTGTCTATGTAGTAAACGCAGAAAATATAAACGAACTGAATTACTTTTTATCCACTAGCCTTTCTAAGTAAGCCGTCTTCTCTTGCTCTACTTTTATAAGGCGTTCATAGAGTTTTTTGTTTTCTTCGTAGGCTTCGACCAGTCTGTCTATTGGGTTAAATGTGGGATACATCCCCTGATTAAAACTATTTCCCTGTGGTGAACTATTATCATAAAAGTTATTGAAGTAATTAATAGCTCTCTCTTCAGAAAAATTCTTAATAGTCATTGAACTAACCCCTAACGCCTTAGCTACTTTTTCCAGCTTTTCCTCTTCCAAGGTCTCACTTTGTTCAATAGTGGAAACACTCTGCTGGCTGATGCCCAGTTCTTCGGCCAAGGTTTCTTGTTTCATCCCGCGTAGTTCTCGAATGCGGCTAATCTTTCTCCCGATGTGGTTGGTCTTTGCTGTTGTATTCATCCTATAAAAATAGCTATTATTTTTAAAAGTGACACACCCTACCACTTTTTAGTACCATACAAGTGGGTTTTGGTATTTAACAATCCCGGTTGGTTGGGTACGGTCGTTTTTTATGGTTCCTTTCACTGGAATTATAAAAACAATCTATTATGAACACGTCTATCAAAACGCCTACGGATTTTTCTTATCACAACGAACTCACAGGATTTATCGAACAACTAGAGACCTTTCTACCGATAGAAGCGGTGTATCTCTCCCACAAGCCTCCTTATGACTGGGTGGTGGTGCTTACCTCTCAAAATATCCAGCATATTCCACCGCAACTCTTTTCCTACACCCATACGTTTTCAAGCATGCATACCCATTTAAAGATTCGGGTGTATGGGGTCTCCTATGCTGCTATTTCCTTTGAAAAAGGATGTTCCTTTTTTGTACAACATTTGTTTTTTGGACACTGTATCTATGGGGATCCGCCGCAGTTGCTAGCTGATTGTAAGTTGAATATGCTACCAACAACTTTACAGAAGTCTAAAGACCATATTGATTATGAGCTCAACAAGGTTCGCGCTTTTCTTTCGGCAGCCCTTATGCATCAAGCGCAGGACTCTTTTGCGGTTGCGGCCTTTAATTACCATCAATCCATTGAGTTATTATTTCGAGTGGCTGAGTGGTTATTGATAGGAAAGTCTAAAATCACCCACCGTATTTTATCACACATTACCTACTTGGAAGCGTTTGACGATTGTTTTACCGACCTCCTTACGCTAGAAAACCCGGAAACTAAGCAGCTCTTTGAAATACTGGATAGTGCCTATTCAAATGCGCGGTATAATGATGATTTTACAATAAGTAAAGATGAATTAGAGGCATTTCAAGTAATGACCACCCAATTAATCTCGCTTGCCCAACAGCGATTTAACCGACAATTAGTACAACTACAAAAGTTATTCGACCAACGGAACTTATATATTAAAAAAAAGAAAGAGAAATTTATACCAGGAACATTATGTATTGACGAACCTTCGTTTGTAAAAGCCCTGGGATTTTTAAAGAAACAGTATGACTTACAGCAAGCCTATCTTCTACATCAACACTATACCTCTGTTTTGCAGACGCGCTATTTAGCTTCCTTGAGCGATACTTCTCGTGTTTTTAATAGCTACACGGTAGTACTGTTTACCCCTACCGCCATACCGCTCTCTCCCGAACAACTTACCGAGACTTTATACGAACAATGTCATCGAGGTTGTAAGCTCTACTGTATTTGTTATACCATACAAGAAGCTAAAGAAAGTATGCAGGAAGGTGACAATTTTCTGTGCCACATACGTGACCGGGCCAAGGAGGTGTATTGTCATACATTTTCGCTTGCTACTTTACAGCATAAAGCCGTTTATTACAAACCCCTTTGGCAAACGATGCTTGCAATTTGGGAGATTCGTTATCGGAGGGCGAAGCACCTTTGTTCTATCTTTGATTACGAACAATATTTGGCCGATCCTTCCGCTCAGTTATCCATTTTGCACACGGCTTTTTGTCAAATTTATTTAGGAGTATTATATGTATTTTGGGCGTTTGCTCCCAAGCGTTATTCCCTTGCTTACCTTATAGCGCTCTGTAATAGCACCACGTCCCTGCCCTACCAAGGATTTGACTTTTCGGTGACCCTACCGCCTCATTGGTATGCCTATTTACTTAACACGCCCGAATACTTAGAAAAAGGCGAGCCCGCCCCAATACACAAAGAAGATATTGATCAAATGGCACAGCACTGTGCGCAATGTATTGACCACTGTCAGAAGCTTGCCGAAGCAGAACTGGAACGGGTGAAACCCCTCTATTTTGGAATATCTAATTAACAGTATTTATACAAACGCACCCCCACCTAAAACACTAGATGATGAAAACAAAAAAGTTGCATAAGAAACTCCAGAAGCTGCGAAACGCTCATTTGTATCGACTTAAACCCAAAAATAACCATAGAAGAGGAGCCCATTATGAGGTATCTATTCCTATAGCCAATCATGTAGAATTAATGTTCTTGATAGGCAACTTACTTAAGGTAAGTATTCTTGCGTTGGAAGAGCCGAAGTATGTAACGGATCCTGATATTCCCCAGCATTATCACAATGTGCAAGAAGTATTACGCCATGCCTTACACCTCATTCCCTTTGAAGAGCAAGAGTTTATTGACGCTGTTACCGATTTATTAGATCGTTTACCGGAACAATAGGAGCTTTTATAGATTGCGAGTAAAACGCTATTGTTTTATTTTTCTGTATGGTGTTTTATTTCCATTTTTTGGGCAGATATATTTGTTGATCATATATGGGGTGATGGGTTTTAAGGATTTTCCTGTTTCGGGGTGTTTTGCCAAGTCTGTAAACCATTGATAGTTCCCTCTTTTATTTTTACCATAGAAAATTTTTGGGGTGCCATCGGGATTAAAAAAGGTCGTATTGCAATCTGCTTCTATCCTTTTAAAATTATCGATCCGCTCCTGTTTGTATATTTTTAATATTCCATTACTCAATTTTTCGGCATCGAAGTCGGCTTCCACATACACTGGATCTTTCCATTCCATCCATCGCTCTCTTGTGAGGTATTGCCACGCCAGGATTCCTAGCAAACCTACAATCAAGACTATTGAAACGGTCACTTTCCAAGCTCTTTTTTTTGTGTCCATAGGTTCTGCCCTTTCTTTAGTTAATGTGCTTGCTTTCCAAGATTTCATATCATCATACCCTAGGTATTTACATAATCCTTCTATTACGAAATCCGGCATTTCAACGGGTTCCCCTTTTTTTGCTGTTTGATACTTTGTTACGAGGCTTCTATCTCCATAGGGCTCTTTTGTTTCCTCTTGAATATAGTCTGATAATACCCTAGCCCTGGGATAGTCACGCCGTTTACCGGTCTTATTTCTCACCTCCTCAAACGCGCTGATAATCAAATTTTTATACATAACACCGTTGTTTTATTTCTATACAAATTTTATCGAATTGGTATCGAAATTTTGTTTCGAAATCCTTTCGATGTCTTTTCCATCGCATTTCGATTGTTTCGAAACCTTCCTCCACATATTTGTCCTGTTCTATTCTACTGCCTGTATCAGACAGGTTTCTGATGAACGGATAGGACCCCTTTGCACAGCACATTCGTCAGGTGCTTTTGAGAAGTAATCATTTCTCGATTGTGTTGTGCACGACTTCTCAACTCGAGGAGGGACGCCTCTTCATTTTACTGCGGATTAACCGCACCCTTCTTGGGAACATCCCGAGCAGGTATTTATTATCAATTTTAAAAATACTTTAAAATGAAGAAAATTTTTATAGTTATGTTTACGGTTTCCCTTATTTTGGGGGCAACTTCTTGTACGCCTGAGCAATTACATACTCAGGGCGTTCAAAAACAAGCCTGTTGTGGGGAGGACGATCCCATTATACCACCCCCTCCACCACCGCCACCACCTGGAGGATAATAAAACTGAATTTTAAATTTTTAATCCTATTTTAGAGGAATGAATACACCTTTACATTCATTCCTCTATTTTATTTTCTTAGGAACGCTCTTCGCGTTAGTAAGTTCTTCTCATCTGTATGCACAAACCAAAAGGGATTCGCTAAACCAAGTCCTAAATACCATCCGCACGTCTCAAGAGAAGCTAGAATTAGTAGAAGGCATCCGTTATTTAGAGCAGAAAGAAGATTTTATAGAGAAAGAATATCCCAGTAGCTATAAAGTGTATGTCTATGAAGCCATGGCCAATACGTATTATAAGTTGGGAGATTTGGATAGCAGTGAAGAATATACTATTAAAGGTCTTTCCTTGATTAAATCGGATACCGAAAGCGACCATACCAGTATTAGGATACGATTACTATGTTTGTTGGGGATTTTACAAAAAGAACGACAGTTTTATGATTTGGCATCGCAATACTATCAACAAGCGTTACAGCTATCCAACACTGCCAGTGACAGTCTTTCCATCTTAAATAATCAAGCTACATTATTTAAAGAACAAGATCGTTATAACAAGGCGATTGCCACCTATACATTAGGACTTACCCTCGTCCCTAGGTTACAAAAAAATAGTCTGTATCAAAAAACGAAGCTATTAGACAATCTTGGGAACACCCGCTCGTTGGCTGCGGGAGAAGGACTTTCTGAACTGACACAAGCCTTACAACTTAGCAGCCAGCTTTCAAACCACATACGCTCTTACTCTATTCACCGTCATTTAACACAGTATTATTTAAGGAAAAGAGACACCGCATCTGCGCTCCCATATGCTACTACTATGTATGAACTTTCCAATATGATTAGTGATAAGGATTATGAAAAGGAGGCTTTATCCCTCCTGTTAAAACTCAATCAACCACAGTATGGATTACGCTATGTTCATCTATCAGATAGTTTAAACACTGCCCAGCAAGCCGCTGAGAACGCTTACGCCTTGCTAAAGTATGATAAATCGGAAGCTGAAAAAGAAGCTTTGGCAGCGAAAGTGGGTAAACAGCGCATACTCCTCTTTGGAGTCCTTATTCTATTTGTGGTTCTATCCGTTTCTTTATTTCTAATCACCAAAATACGACGCAAAAGAAAACGCGCCATACAAGAAACCGAACAGCGCATCGCGAAGCATATTCACGATGATATTGCCAATAATATATTTTTGGTGATGAACAAGATTCAAAATACAGAAAATAATAGTGTTTTGGATGATCTTTCGGCTATTTATGAGCAAGCGCGACGCATCTCACGAACCCATAACCCAATAGATACCCAACAGCCTTTTCAACAGGTTTTGTTAGATTTATTGCAACAGTACACTACCCCACAGCTAAAAATAACGCCTCAAAATATCAGTACCGTGTCGTGGAATAAGGTCTCTGCCAAAAAGAAAGCGGCGGTGTATAAAGTGTTACAAGAATTATTAACCAATACCCTCAAGCATAGCCAAGCCAGCTTTGTGATCGTGAAGTTTCAACATCAAAAAGCAACTTTATTGATAGACTATAGCGATAACGGAAAGGGAACAGACCGCAAGCCAAGCGGGGGACTGCTGCATGCGGAAAACCGTATTCGTACCATTTCTGGAACTATTACCTTTACCTCTCAACCCAATCATGGATTTAAGGCCAAAATAAAAGTATAAATGTTTAAAAAAGTATTAGTAGCAGAGGACTTTGGGAGCGTAAATAAAGGTATTGTGACTACTCTAGCCCCTTTAGGAATATCTACAATTGAATATGTAAGCTATTGTGATGACGCCTATTTGAAAGTAAAAAAGGCAGAACAGGATGGGGAACCGTTTGATCTCTTAATAACCGATTTGTCATTTAAACCTGACCATAGGAAACAAAAGTTGCACTCTGGAAGCGAGTTAGCTACCGTTTTAAGTAAAGAACACCCTACTTTACAAATTATTGTTTTTACTCATGAAGATCGTTTGGAAAAAGTACGGATGCTTTCTAACCTTACCACAGTACAGGCGTATGTTTGCAAAGGGCGTCATGGCAACACAGACCTATACACCGCGGTACAAGAAGTAGCTAAAGGCAAATCCTTTTATTCTGAAGCAGTAGCCCCGGGGCTTCTAAAAGAACCCATGCTAGAGCTTACTGATTTTGATATCACGCTTTTAAAACAGCTCTCCCATGGCTTGTTACAGGATGAGATTAGTGCGTATCTCAAGCAACAGAATATGAGGCCGAGTAGTCTCAGTTCCGTTGAAAAACGTCTGAGTAAATTAAAGGATCATTTTAATGCAAAAAACAGCACCCAATTGGTGGCCATTGTGAAGGATTTGGGGATTATTTAAAGTTGTACTGCCTACGGTTTCCCGTAAGACATAACCAATTGTAGTCTGTAGCTTTGATTATCTAATCTTAATATATAGAAATCATGGCAAGAAAACCACTTGGAACTACAGGAAAAACTGGAGAAACGTGTCCAGAATCAGGAGTATGGGAATCGCAGAGCTCTCCATCTACTACTATCCCACTAAGTAAAAAGTGAGAAATTCCCACCTTATAACAATAAAGCTGTTACTTGGAAATTAATACGTTACGCGTAATTTCAATCATTTTAAATCCCTTACGGAACCCCGTAAGGGATTTAAATTTCAAGAATATAATTTTGATTAAAATAAAAAAAATCATGGCAAGGTATTATGTAAACAAAAAAGCTCAAGCAAATGGAGATCACGAAGTTCATACCTCCACTTGTTCCTTTCTTCCCAAAGTTGACAATAGAATATATTTAGGAGACTTTTCTAGCTGTAAAAGTGCCGTGAGGGAAGCTAAAAAACATTATTCAACAGCAAATGGATGTTATTATTGTTCAAATGAATGTCACACCTCTTAAGTTATAATTAAAATGGGGTTTAAAAAACTAACGCTATTATTATTTGTATGTTTTGCAAGCTTAATATCTTGTGAATCAGAGGACGACAATATTCACTCCAATTCTTCATGTGGTACTCATAATGGGAATCAACTACACAAAGGACCTGAAGGAGGTTGTTATTACTACAATAGTAATGGCAATAAAACATATGTTGATCGATCAGAATGTAACTGTTAACACCTAAGAGATGAGTTTCAGATTTCAAAAAAGGATTAAACTAGGAAAACATTTTGGAATTAATGTCAGTAAATCTGGCATATCACCCAGTTACCGGAACAAGCGGGGCAGTATTAGTTCTAAAGGATATTCGGTTCGAACCGGTATTAAGGGCGTGACCTACCGAAAGAGTTTTAGCAAAGCAAAAAATAGTGGTTGCTTGGTAATATTGATTGTCATATTTGTGGCTTCTATTTCTGTTATTTCCATTATCACTTAAATAAAAACATAGTCTACATTAATTTAACCCATAACTACCATGATCACAACCGAACTAAAAAGTCATTTTTTAAGACTGTATCAAATGGCATTTTCAGATGATAATTTCGATAGACTGGAAATGCAGATGCTCTATAATTTTGCCGAGCAACGGGGTTTGACCAAAGAACAACTAAATGAAATTTTATTAAACCCTTCTCATGATACCGCTATTCCTGAAAGTGTTGAAGCACGAGTGGAGTACCTCTATGATTTAGCTGTCATGATATGGGCGGACGAGGTAGTCACCGAGGATGAATATGTCACTTTAAAAAAATATTGCCAAAAATTTGAATTTTTGGAGGAAAACATCACTGAATTGACAGACTATCTACTGGAAGCAGCTAAGAAGAAATTACCAAAAGAAAAAATTATTCAAGCTATTAATTCATAAGCATTATGGGAGCAATCAACAATTTATTCAAATTAAAAAAGAACCCTGAACCCACAACAAATGGCTGGGATGATACTACCGAAGATGCACGCGAGCAATTACGGGTTACCTATTATCAAAGTGGGTATGGTGCTTCAAAAAAAGCAAGCGGAAATTCTACGACATTTGGTGCCGGTTTGCGTGAACTCTACAATAGTTTTGAGAACTTATGTAGAAAACAACTAAATGAACAAAAGCGCCTTAAACAGCCTTACATTGAGGAACAAGAAAAGCAGCGCACCGAGCTCAAAAAAAGAGAAACCGTCTTTCATATTTATGAAGATCAAGTGGAAGCATTGGATAAAAAAATAGAATCACTAAAATTTGAAATATCAGACGTTAAACTAAACCCTGATAACTATGGCGTAGATGCTGACAAACGCCCCAAAGCTCAATTTTACATTGGCTTGTGTTTATTATTACCCATTACAATCTATCTTTTTGTTTTTTATATTTCAGCCTCCTACTCTGCCTTTTTTAAAGATTTTGAGACCGATAGTTTGACTGCAGCTATTTTTGATGCGAATGCCTTGAGCAAGTCTATTTCAGATGGCTGGTTAGAAGCTGTTTTTGTAGGCACTATACCATTTGTCTTTATGGGATTGGGTTATTTAGTTCATATGTTTCAGAAAAATAAAGGGTGGCATTCCTATTTAAAACTTGCTTCTTTGTTTCTTTTGACCTTTGCTTTTGATGTTATTCTGGCGTATTTGATTGAGAAAAAAATATTCTTATTTAATGCCTTGCTTGGACAGGAATTTACAGCAACAGATGCTATTCAAAGTGTAAACTTCTGGGGAATTATTTTTGCCGGTTTTGTAGTTTATATCATTTGGGGGCTTGTATTTGATTTTGTAATGAAGGAACATGAAAATGTGGATAAGATTAAAGCCTTTATCCGAAACAGAAAAGAGGACATCAAGAATGCTATTGCCAAAAAAGCAGATTTGACTTCGCAAAAAGAGAAGGTGAAACATGATATAACCTCTATTAAGGGTGTTATTTCAGAACTCCAATCCAAAATTGATGGCTTTGTGTTTCCGGTAAAAGAATATCTGAACTATCACTACCAATATAAAATGGGTTGGTATCAAGCTATCAATTCGGAACTTAAATTCCCAATGAATCAATTAGATGACATTCGAAATCAATGTGAAGAAGTAGAACAAAAACATTTGGAAAATCTCAATCTCGTGGATATGGACTTCCAACAATTGGTATTCGCTAAAAACTAAATTTTATGAAAAGTATACACTATATAATTTTCGGTATAGTCCTATTTTTTTGCTTGGGATGCGTAGAAGATAATTCAAGAGATGCCGCAGTAAAACAACAGGCTATTGATGTAACGTCCAAAAACAACTCTAATGAAAATTTAAATATCAGCTTTCTTTTAGACCTATCTGATCGGATTAATCCCGAAAAATATCCGAACGAGACTATGGAATATTACGAAAGGGATGCAGCCTATATTACCTCTGTCTCAGAAGCCTTCGATACACACCTTCGTTCTAAAAGAGTCCGAGCGATGGATGAAAAAATTCAGGTATTTTTCGACCCTGAGCCTAAAAATTCAACTATCAATTCAATCTCAAATCAACTGAAGTTTCATATTACAAGAGAAAATGCTTCCTTAGAATTATTGGATAAAGTGAAGAGTATCTACGCAACAAAACCGAAAGAAATATATGAATTGGCTATTGCTGATAATAAATATGTGGGATCGGATACTTGGCGTTTTTTTAAAACAAAAGTGGAGGATTTTTGTATTGAAGAAAACCACCGAAATATTTTAGTGATTCTAACCGATGGCTATATTTACCATAAGGATACTCAAATTAAGGAAGAAAACAGGACTACTTACTTAACCCCACAAACGATTAGAGGCTTTACCTTGAATACCGCTGATTGGAAAAACAAATTGGATGAAAAGGGATACGGATTTGTTACTGCCAATTCAGATTTAAGTAACTTGGAAATCCTTGTTCTTGGTATCAACCCAGATAAGAAAAACCCGTATGAGGAAGATGTTATCATGCGGTATTGGAAGGAATGGTTTGAGGCGATGGATGTAAAACGCTTTGAGCTTAAGACTGCTGGTTTGCCTTCAAATATGGATAAAATTATCAAAGATTTTATCCTACACTAATTTTACAAAGATGTAATTTGATACAAAGGGATTTGATCCTGTTATCAATTTATGTGAAATCTATAATTTGGATAAAAATAGTATCTTGTCCATTAATCAACTGATCATGAAGCATCTCAAGCTTGTTTTTTTACTTCTTTTCCTGCTTTCCATCAGTTGTTATGGACAAGATTCAGTATATGTGACGAAAACGGGGGAAAAGTATCATGTTGAAACTTGTACGCACTTACGATACTCCAGTATCAAAAAAACACTTGAAGAAGCCATTGGTTTAGGCTATTCGGCCTGCAGCGTATGTAAACCATCCCCTCGCACCAACACTACAAACACAAGTGCGCTTACACCGACAAAAGAAAAGAAAGTCACCACTCCTACCACAAATTCCCGTAGCACCTACGCCGTGCAATGTTCCGGAAGGACTCAATCCGGACGACGCTGTAAGCGAAAAACCAAAAATGCTTCAGGAAGGTGTTACCAGCATTAATATCGAAATAATTTTCAGAAAGTTTTGTACTAAACGGGTCGAAGTATTGAAAAAACAAGGCTTATACTATGAATACGCTACACTTTGTTTGATACGATTCCGAAACGAGTTCGGTATGACAGTTTGCGGGTTCTATCATTGATATAAAGGAGAAATACCTACTGGATCTCAGCACTCAATCCGGCTTCCAATAGCTTGGTACAACGAGGTTCTAAATCTGGGTAGGCTCCAGATTTTACAGTACATTTTCCTTTATAATGTACAATAATAGCACATTGCTCCGCCTGTTCTGGAGTGTGGTCACACGCGTAAATAAGCATATTGATAACGTGATCGAAGGTGTTCACCTCATCATTGAACAAAACAATCTGGTTTTCTTTGTCTTCTTGTTCGGCAACTAACAGGTCTTCCTGTAATTTCTCTTTGGTACTCATAGCAACTACTAATTTACAAATTTTGCGGCAATCCAGTTAGTCCGTTCCTTATTTTCAACGAAAGTGAGTCCTAACTTATTGCAACATTCCTGTATAAGTGGTAGGTCTTCTTTATAAAATCCGCTTAGGTAGAGTTCCCCATTTGGTTTTAGACAACGGTGGTAAACATCCATATCAGCCAGTAGAATATTTCTATTAATATTAGCGATAATGGTATCGTACGTAGGTTCAGTACGTAGCACAGTGGCATCACCCAAAGCAACTGAAATATGTGAACAGTCATTTCGTTCTACATTCTCTTGGGAGTTTTCTACACACCACGTATCAATATCAATAGCATCCAATTGGGTAGCACCTCGCTTTTCAGCTAAAATGGCCAGTACGGCTGTACCACAACCCATATCAAGTACGGTTTTATTTTTCCAATCATTTTCTAAAATGTGCTGTAGCATCATAAAGGTGGTTTCATGGTGTCCAGTACCAAAGGACATTTTTGGCTCTATAATAATCTCATATGGTAGGCCACGTTTCTCATGAAAAGGTGCTCGTACCACACAAGTATCATTTACTTCGATGGGTTTAAAATTTTGTTCCCACTCTGCATTCCAGTTGGTTTGCGCTATATCTTTTTTATTATATTCAATCGTGAACGCTTCCGATGAAAGAATTTGCACCTCATCTAATATGTTCTCGTGCCACTCCTCTTTTTGTATATAAGCAAGTACTCCGGTTTCAGTTTCCACAAAACTCTCAAATCCGGTATATCCAAGTTCAGCAATTAAAATATCTGTCCCCGGTTGTACTGGTGTAACAGTAAAGGTGTATTCTATATATATTTCTGACATAGTTTCGATTCAAATTTTAGGTTTTATAGCTTACCGGTGGCTTCGATACATTCCGCTTTCAGCGAAACACTCAGCCACCTTCTCTATCTTCTATATGATTTGCAATTTTATAAGTTTACCTAGCGTGTACTATCCTCTAACAACTACCCACGATCCCTAGGCGGCATCGAAGGGCTAAAAGGAGTTTGCAATCTTCATAAAGCTTTCCACATTCAACGAAGCGCCACCTATCAATCCACCATCCACATCATTTTGACTGAATATTTCCGAAGCATTGTTAGGTTTTACACTTCCGCCATATAAAATAGAAACGTTCTTAGCGATTGTATTAGAATAAGCATCAGCAATCGTCTTTCTTATGAAAGCATGCATTTCTTGAGCTTGTTCTGGGCTTGCGGTTTCTCCTGTTCCAATAGCCCAAACTGGTTCGTAAGCAATAATTATATTCTTCCAATTTGCTTCGGAAAGGTGAAACAGTCCTTCTTCCAATTGTTCGTTAATAACTTTAAAGTGATCGTCTGTTTCTCGGTGGCTCAATTCTTCTCCTACACAGAAAATCACGGTCATGTCGTTTTCCAAAGCTGTATTCACTTTTTCGGCTAACAGGTCATTATCTTCATTAAAAATAGAACGGCGTTCGCTATGCCCCAAAATAACAGTTTTCACACCTACACTCTTAAGCATACCTGCGGAAACCTCGCCAGTAAAAGCACCTTTTTCACTCTGATGTAAATTTTGAGCAACCACCGTCACCGGATGGTCTTTTACAGATTGGTAGGTATGATTTAAGTTGGTAAATGCAGGCGCAATCATTAGTGAAACTCCTTCGGGAATTACCTGTTTTTTTAATTGAACCAAAAACATTTCAGTTTCGGCCATATCGTTATTCATCTTCCAGTTTCCTGCTACTATTTTTTGTCTCATGAGGTTGATTTTTTTCGTTTTTTGTTAGTTGTTCCCTTCGACTTCACTTAGGAACCTTTGTTAGTTAGTTATTTTTTTTTTGCTCAGGAATCGAGGCGTTAGTTTTAAAAATACTATTCCTTTTTAGACTCCCAAACACCATCTGCCCACTACTTATATCTTACTTTCTACTGTAACATATCACTGCTCACTACGTACTTATTTTCGGGTCTAACCAGCCATAAATAATATCTACTAAAATATTGATTACAATAAATACAATTGCAATGATTAATACAGCTCCCATAATTATAGGAAGGTCTAAGGTGTTTAAAGCATCTACAATTTCTTTTCCTAAACCATTCCAGCCAAAAATATATTCTACAAACACCGCTCCAGCTAACATAGATGCAAACCATCCAGAGATAGCAGTAACCACTGGGTTTAAAGAATTTTTTAAGGCGTGTTTTCTAATAATCGTTGCAAAGGATAATCCTTTTGCCTTAGCAGTGCGAATGTAATCTTGGTTGAGCACCTCTAGTAGTGAATTTCGCATTAGTTGCGACACCACAGCCAATGGCCGAATGCCCAAAACTAAAGCAGGTAAAATCAGGTTTTTCCATTGTATGTGTGTTCCTTCACCAAAGTCGTCAACATAATAAAGACTCCCAGTCATATTTAAATTGGTATATTCATGCAATACAAACCCAAACAACCAAGCAAACAAAATAGCACTAAAAAACGACGGCACGCTCATACCTAACGTACTTACTAATTGGATTAACTTATCAACCCATCGATCTTTAAATAGTACTGACACAATGCCCAACAACACCCCCAAAACCATAGCAATAATAATGGCTGAAACGGCTAGCACCACAGTATTAGGTAAGGTTTCTGCTATTACTTTGCTTACTTTTTTACCATTCTTCTGAAACGACTCTCGAAGATAGGGAGTTTTTAACACGACAGTTGTGTTTCCTATTGTAAATAAAGAAGCTGCATTATACTTTCCTTCTGAAAGAAATGTATAGTCATCATCCTTTGTACTATGGAAGGAGACTGGAGATAAATCGTTTAAATAATACACGTACTGAAGCCCCACCGGTTTATCGAATCCGTACTTTTTTTTCACTACGGCAATTTGCTCGGCGCTTTCGTTTTGGCCTAACATCATACGTGCGGGATCGCCGGGTAAAATAGTAAACAAAAAAAAGATAACCGTTACCACGCCAAAGAGCGTTAATAAAGCATATCCTAATTTTTGTAGTATGTACCCTGCCACCAGCTTATTGATTTATAGTTTCCATTGTTACTACTTTGTACTCAAAATCGTCACCAAACAATAGCTTTGCATATTCTTCGATGGTTTGATCAAAACCCGCTTCTGCACGACGTTGGTTTACAGTTTCTGGATTTTCAATAGGCCAGATAAAGCTGCCGCGTTCATCATCATAGTTTCTTCCTTGTGTACCGTACACCTGTGGTTTCTCTTGGTTCATTAAATAACGATCTTCCATCATCGCCACCAAACGGAAAGGTATTTCCCCCTTTTTCCCTGCTTCTTTTATTAGCGGTAAATATTCGGGTATTTTATCAGGGTTATGTTGCAACACATACCAGGCGGCTGTATTGGTAGGTTCGCCTACGTGTGTTTTACCTGGGTAACCCATACTTTTGAAAACTTTTTCAACAAAAAGCATATTGCTACTGTCAATAACAGTTTGCATAGACCAAAGATCGCCGTTATATTCTTCAGGAGTTAAGCCCATTTCTTCGCCCATTGCTGCTCGTTCTTCGGGGGTTTTGGCTTGCATTAGTTTCCGGTAGCGTTGGTCTAATACAGCAATACTATCTAAACGATGTTTTAGGTTGAAGTCTAAGTCCGGTTTTGCCGTTTCCAATTTTTGTAGCTGTAATTGATCCAAATCGTTCCAATGTACCTTTTGTTTAATAGTCCCTTTTTGAAGGTGTAACACTCCTGGATTGCTTCGGACAATCGTTTTTAACGTAGTCTCATCACAAAAGTAAAAGTCGAAGTTCAATTTATAGCGCTCTGCCAATGTATTTGTACGCTCAGTAGAAGATGCCGACATACCAATTACTTTATACCCTTTTTTTAGTGCTTCGTTAGTTATATCACGAACTGGGAAGAATCCATCTTTTTCAGATTTATTTAAGTTATAAGCTACTACAATTATCAGGTTTTCTTCTTGTAAAAATTCATCTAAATAATTTTTGCCATCCCGTTCAATAGTGAAATCGTGAATAGGCGCCTCATAACCTGCTTGAATCTCTGTTGTCTCTACTCCTAAAAACTCTCCTTCTTGTTCTGGATAGTCGCCTTTTGTGGTTACTATTTTTTCTTCTCCATCCACATTAAACTTCCAATCATAATCGTAAATAGGCTTCGGCGCTCCTTCTGGAATAGTCATCCCCTCTTCTAGGTTAGCCCCTATTTTATAAGGACGGAAATCTATTACAGGCAAATGCATTAATACGTGATACGTAACGCCTAAACAACCAATAAAGCACACAAATATCACCAGGCTACGAATGTTTCGGGTAAAAAGAGGTTTAATATATTTACTTCCGAAGAATAAAATTAAAATAAGAACCAATAAGATAATATCTTTGATAAAGGATTGCCAAGGGGTCAATGGAATGGCATCCCCAAAGCAACCGCAGTCGGTTACTTTATTGAAGTATGCCGAGTAAAATGTTAAGAAAGTAAAGAAAATAATCATTAACAAGAGGCTCCATACTGTGAACTTTCGCAAGTAGCCTATAAGCAGCGTCACTCCTAACAATACTTCAAAAATAACTACAAAAATTGCGATGAGTAAGGCATATGGGACAAGAAACTCCAAGTTTAATACACCCGGAGCGAAATAATCTTGTAGTTTAAATGAAAAACCTATGGGATCATTTAATTTAATAAGGCCGCTGAAAATAAAAAGGAGTCCTACCAATACCCTTGAAATGCCTACTAGTACTTTCATAATGTTTTTTTCTTTTAGTTTTTATTGTATTCTTCCAAATGAATCATGGCAAAGATTGAATAGTTAATCATATCCTGATAGTTGGCGTCGATCCCCTCGGAAACCAATGTTTTCCCTTTATTATTTTCAATCTGTTTTACCCGTAACAACTTCTGAAGTATTAAATCTGTCAATGATGAAACTCTCATATCGCGCCACGCTTCACCGTAATCGTGGTTTTTGTTAATCATTAGTTGTCGCGTGATAGCCACTTGCTCATCATAAAGCTGTATGGCTTCTTCCAAGGAAAGATCTGGCTGTTCTACAATCCCTTTTTGTAATTGTATTAATGCCATAATGGAATAATTGATGATTCCGATAAACTCACTAACCTCATCTTCATCAACTTTTTGTTCGGTGTTTTGCTGTAAGCCTCTAATGCGCTGTGCTTTTATAAATATCTGGTCGGTTAAGGATGGTAACCGTAAAATACGCCAAGCACTACCATAATCTTTCATTTTGTTGGTAAACAACTCTTTACAAGTAGTAATTACCGCATCGTATTGTTTTAGGGTTTCAGCCATTGGGTTTTTAAGATTTTCCGTAAATTTCGCTTAAATAATTCAAAATAGAAAATTGAACACAATCAATTGTAACGGCACCCTTATAGACTTGTCCAAACCAAAGGTAATGGGCATTATAAACGTAACGCCAGACTCGTTTTACGACGGAGGAGAAACAACACATAAAGATTCCATTTTACAGCAAGCAGAAAAAATGCTTAGCGAAGGTGCTACCTTTTTAGATGTGGGCGGATATAGTTCTAGACCGAATGCCATAGCTATTCCAGAAGAAGAAGAAATAAGCCGTGTTGTACCTGCCATTAAAAGCATTTTAGATGAATTTCCTGAGACGCTAATTTCAATCGACACCTTTAGAAGCCAAGTTGCCAAAAAAGCAGTAGAGGCTGGTGCTTGTCTAGTAAATGACATTAGCGGAGGGAGTTTAGATGAAGCCATGTTTACCACCGTTGCGAAAATGCAAGTACCCTATGTATTAATGCATATGCGCGGTACTCCACAAACTATGACACAGCAAACGGATTATAATGATATTACCATTGAAGTTATCCGTTTTTTTTCTGGACAAATAGCTAAAGCGAGGCTAGCAGGCATTAACGACATTATAATCGATCCGGGGTTCGGATTTGCAAAAACAAAAGAACAAAGCTTTGAATTATTACAAAAAGTGGAGTTGCTGAAACAATTGGACGCTCCTATTCTAGCCGGAATATCTAGAAAGTCAATGATTTATAAAACCTTAAACATTTCCGCAAAAGAAGCGCTAAACGGAACTACGGTTTTAAATACGCTTGCTTTACAAAAAGGAACATCAATTTTGCGCGTACACGACGTAAAAGAAGCTGTAGAATGTATTAAGTTAACCGAAATGCTTACTCCCTACTTATAAATTTTATATTTTTAACCAATAGACATAAAAAGCACACCCTTTGGAATTTTTAGACCTGCGCATTATAGACATTATTGATATTTTACTGGTAGCATTTTTGCTGTACTACCTGTATAGGCTAATAAAAGGGACGGTTGCTATCAATATTTTTATAGGAATTGTAATTATTATCGCCATTTCTGAAATCACCAAACTCCTTCAAATGGAGCTTTTAAGTAAAATATTAGGTGGTTTTTTAGGAGTAGGAATGTTTGCACTTATAGTTGTTTTTCAGCAGGAAATCAGAAAGTTCCTATTAATGCTGGGTTCCACCAATCTCAATGCTCGTAAACGATTTTTTAGACAATTTCGGCTACTTTCTAAAGAAGCTGGAATTACTACCGATATTCCAGCCATCATGAATGCTTGCCAATCGATGAGTCGTAAAAATATGGGAGCACTAATTGTAATACAACGAAACAACAGTCTTGATTTTGTGAAAAACACTGGTGATCAAATGAATATTGAAATAAACAAACCCATTATAGAAAGCATCTTTTTTAAAAATAGTCCGCTTCACGATGGAGCTATGATTATTGAAAATAACACAATTACTGCCACCAGGGTTATTTTACCGGTATCGAATGACCGAAGTATCCCGCTACGTTTTGGATTACGACATCGTGCCGCAGTAGGAGTTTCTGAAAAAACAGATGCCGTTTGTATTGTTGTTTCAGAAGAAAACGGGCAGATTTCCTATTTAAAAGACGGCGAGTTTGTACTGTTCAACGAAATAGATGATCTTGCCAAACAATTGGAAAACGACTTAACATAATACGGTATGAAGTGTAAAAATTGCAGCGAATTACTGACCTCAAAAACTAACTATTGTCCTGAATGTGGCGCTAAAGCAATCACGCACCGATTGACCCTTCGTTATCTTTTATCTGAAATTTACCACGCTTTTTTTAGTATTGACAGCAACAAACCTGTACGGACTTTTATTGATCTCTTTAAAAAACCAGAAGAAGTAATTGGTGGTTATATTGATGGTGTTCGTAAAAAATATATTCACGCCTTCGGGTATTTTACGATTGCGGTGACTTTTTCGAGTATATTTTATTTCATTTTCCTTAAATTTTTCCCTGAAACATTAGATGGAATGCTAATGTTTCAAAACAACGATGCGGCCCAAATGGAACTGGGACGCACTATGTACCGTAGTGTTTTTGAATATCAGACTTTAATGTTTTTTGCATTTGTTCCACTATTAGCCTTGCTATCTTGGATCGTGTTTTTGAATAAAAAGAAATACAATTACGCGGAACACTTAATAATAAACCTCTACTGCTATTCGCAAGCTTCGATTATAAGCATAAGTCTGTTTTTTCTGACGTTCTGGAGCCAGACTCTCTTCGGAATTATCTCTATGGCATCCTTTATAATTCAGATTGTCTATTTTGCCTATGTTTTGAAGCGACTTTTCAAGCTTTCAGGTTTGCAGCTTTTAATAAAGTTCATCTATTTCTTTGCACTTTTAATTCCTCTTTATATCATCTTTACAATAATTATAATGGGTATTATGCTAGCTAATGGTAGTTTAGATGAATTGATAGAAGCTGAAAGGGCAAAGAAAGAAATAAGCTATACTGCTTCTTCTGCCATAAATTGGACTTCGTATAAGTTACGATAGTACCCATCCTCTTTTTTGAGCAATTCCTTGTGGGTTCCGGTCTCAACAATTTTACCCGCGTCCATTACCAGAATTTTATCGGCTTTTTTAATGGTTGCCAAACGATGAGCAATTACTATAGAAGTACGTCCTTTTGTAATTTTTTCAGTGGCATTTTGTATTAATTCTTCAGAATACGTATCTACCGAAGAAGTTGCTTCATCTAGAATTAAAACCCCTGGTTTACTAACATACGCACGTAGAAAAGCAATTAATTGCCGTTGCCCAGATGAAAGCATCGAACCACGTTCTTTTACATTGTAATGATAGTCATTAGGTAGCGTTTTTATGAATTTATCTACCCCAATCTCTTTGGCAGCAGCAACCACCTCTTCTTCAGTAATAGAAGGGTCGTTTAAAGTAATGTTGTTCAATATCGTGTCGGCGAACAAAAATACGTCTTGCAGTACTACGGCTATTTGTTTCCGAAGCGATTCTAATGTATATTCTTTGGTGTTTACGCCATCGATTATTATTTCGCCTTTCTGAATTTCATAAAACCGATTCAATAAATTAATAATTGTCGATTTTCCAGCGCCCGTAGCCCCAACAATTGCAACCGTTTCACCAGAATTCACTTTAAAAGAAATATCTTTAATTACCTCTTCCTCTTCCGTATAACCAAAATGAACGTTTTTAAATTCTATCTGGCCTTTACTTTGAGGCATTGTTATGGTTCCAGAATCGTCTATATGCGATTTGGTATCTAAAATAGCAAAAACACGGTTGGCCGCAACCATTCCCATTTGCAAGGTGTTAAACTTATCTGCAATCTGCCGAAGTGGACGAAATAACATTTGCGCCAATTGAATGAATGCCGTTATAATACCTAATGTAATTATGCCACCTCCAGCTGCGTTTAATCCACCATACCAAACTATCAAACCAATAGCAATGGAAGAAGCCATTTCGGCAATTGGGAAAAAGATAGAGTTATACCAAACGGTTTTTATCCACGCTTTTTTATGCTTTTCATTTATTTGTTTAAAGCGTCTGTACTCAGTATCCTCACGGGTGAAAATTTGGACTATTTTCATTCCCGTGATGCGTTCCTGCACAAAGGAGTTTAAATCGGCTACTTGATTTCTTACCTCTTCAAAAGCGACTTTCATCGCCCGCTGAAATACCCGTGTGGCATATAAAATTAACGGTAAAATAGCAAAGACAATCAAAGCAAGTTGCCAGCTTTTATAGAGCATAAACCCTGCTATAACAATCATTTTAAGCAAATCGCTTAAAATCATAAACAATCCTTGACTGAAAATACTCGAAATGGTTTCAATATCATTTACAGCTCGTGTAGTTAATCGTCCTACGGCACTTTTGTCAAAATACTTCATACGGAAGCTCATCATCAAGTTGAATAACTTAACCCGCATATCGCGCACCACACTTTGCCCCAGCCAATTGGCATAAAATATAAAAGCGAATTGAAACAGCACCTCTAACACCAAGGCAGCTAGCATCAATAAGATATAAAACTGCAAACCACTGCCATCTTTAGGTACAATGGAGTTATCGATCGCCTGTTGTATCAATTCTGGCCGCACAATTGCCAATACTGACATTATTACTGCTGTTAAGGCAACAGAATAAAATATTAAACGGTAGGCATTGGTAAATTTCAATAACCGTTTAAAGAGTTTAAAGTCAAATGCTTTTCCTGAGTTTGCCATACTATTCCCTGCGTTTCGACTCGACTTCGCCGACACTTCGGTTTAATTTTTATTTTATTATTGTTTCAGGGTAGATCACTTTTGTTAAATACAGTCCGTGTGCTGGAGCTGAAGCACCAGCTTTCCCCCTGTCCTTATCTTCTACTATTTTCTGAAATGACTCTAAAGACGTTTTATGATACCCAACATCTAAAAGTGTGCCCACTATTGCACGAACCATATTTCGTAAAAAACGATCTGCCGAAATAGTGAAGATCAAATGTTCATTTTCTTCTTCCCAACATGCTTTTTTAATGCTACAATGATACGTTTTTACATCGGTTTTACTTCGCGAAAAGCATTGAAAATCGTTATGGTTCAATAGTGTTTGCGCAGCTCTATTCATCAACTCTACATCTGGTTTATTATGTATTTGATACGCAAAACCATTCATAAAAGGATTTTTTTTCAAGCAAACCATATATTCATATTCCCGTTCTACGGCATCAAAACGTGCGTGAGCATCTTTCTTAACTTCAAAAATTTCTGAAATTGCTATATCCTTCGGAAGAAAAGAATTCAGTCTAAATAATAATTCTGAAACATTTTCAATTTTACCACAATCAAAATGTGCGAACAACTGTTTTGCATGTACCCCTGCATCGGTACGCCCAGCGCCAGTGATTTTTATTTCGGTCTTCAACAAGATAGAAAGTTTATTTTCCAACACTTCTTGAACCGTAATGGCATTAGGCTGTATTTGCCATCCAAAATAGTTAGCACCGTTATAGGCTATTTCGATAAAATATCGCAAAGAATCATTTATTTTTGAAAAACACAAAAATACGAAAACCAAGTTCGAAATACGAGGTACGATTGACGAAAATAAAAAGTACTAGTTACGAAATATAATTTTCGAAGTACGAACTGAATAACACCATACAGATTGAAAAAAATACTGCTTCTTAGCGATACGCACAGCCATATTGACAACGACATATTAAAATACGCAAAGCAAGCTGACGAAGTTTGGCATGCAGGAGATATAGGCAACTTGACAGTTACTGATACGTTAAAGCAACTAAAGCCATTACGAGCCGTTTTCGGAAACATTGACGATGACAAAGCTAGAAAAGAATTTCCGCTAAACAACCGGTTTACCTGTGAGGGTGTCGATGTTTGGATTACACACATTGGCGGCTATCCTGGCCGTTACGACAAACGTATTAGGGAGGCACTATACCGAAATCCACCAAAATTATTTATTTGCGGGCATTCGCATATACTAAAAGTGATGCCTGATAAAAAAAACGGATTGTTGCACATGAATCCTGGTGCAATTGGCAAGCATGGGTTTCACACTGTCCGCACAATGCTTCGGTTTGAAGTTGACAAAGGAACTATACATAATTTGGAAGTGATTGAGTTTAAAAGGTGATTTTAGAACTTCTAATTACTTTGGGCTCACTTCGGCTCCGCTCAGTGACCGTTGTGATGTCATTTAAAAGTCGGTGGTTTCGATACGATTTTGAAAACAACTGTGTTGTTTCAAAATCACTCAACCGCCTTCATTGTTTCTGAAAAATAAATTATTACAAATCAAGGTGGTCAAGTGATTTTACTGAAACCCCAGTTTCAATAAAGTTTTATTGAAGCCACCAATTCATAAAAAAACCCCCAAAGGTGGCATCCTATGGGGGTTCGCACTAAAATATACTAAGATGTAACGGTTTACCGTAAACGATCCACTGATTTTACAAGGTCTTCATCCCTTTTAATGGCCTTATTGGCCAACACTAAAAAAACGATAGAAATGATGGGAAGTAAGACCCCAATACCCTTCTCTGAAACTAATGTTTCTCCGGATATGGTTAGCGACCTGTAAACGAAAACTCCCAGTAATACAAAGGTTACTATTATATTTAAACGGTTAAGAACAAACTGTCGTTGCCGTTTTTTAAAACTCAAAATTGAAATAATAGTTAAAGCGATAGAACCGAAAATTAAACCAAAAACTAAAGGTTCGCTTTGCTCAATCACTATAACACCAGCTTCATCCTGTACCACAGGAAACCACATATACAAAGCTCCCATTATAAGGGCCGAAATAATCAAATATACGGTCTGTATGCGTTGTAACATATAATTAATTTGCTGTTATTGGCAAAAATAGGGTTTCTTTTTAAAAAAATTACAAGCAAAATTTAAAATATTGTTGTATCATTGCAGTATCTATTCGTAACCACCTCAATAACGGTTACTTAATCTTCAAAAAAAATATTCAATAATAGTACCTTCTCAAAGGACTCAATTATTATAATTAAACACACACAATTTTTAAATGTTTGAAATTTCAGAATTAAAAGCAAAAAAGCTACCTGAGCTTCAGGAATTAGCAAAAAAACTGAACGTCCCAAAATACCGTAGCTTCAAAAAGCTTGACTTGGTATACCAAATACTTGATTACCAAGCTGCGAATCCTAGTGCGGTTAAGGAAATTGCAAAAAGCGATACGACGAATACAACTTCTAAAAAAGAAGAACCTAAAGACAAAAGTCGATCTTCATCGCAAAACAAACCGCAACAGCAGCGAAGCAAAAGCAATGACAACCGCAACGCTAAAAAAAGTCAGGAGACAAAAAATGATCCTAAAAAATCGAACGATACTGATAAACGCAGTAAAAGCTCGAATGACACTGATAAGCGGAATAAGAGTTCTAACGACAATGAAAAACGGAACAAGAACTCAAATGACAACGAGAACAAGAAGAGCAGTAACAACTCTTCAGACAATAAGAAAAAGCATCCAAAGGCTAAAAGAGACAATACCAACAATAAAAGTCACCAAAAAGACAACCGTAATAACGGTAATAAAGACAGCCGAAATCGCTATAAAGAACCAGATTATGAGTTTGACGGTATTATAGAGAGCGAAGGTGTTCTTGATATTATGCAGGATGGCTATGGCTTTTTACGCTCCAGTGATTACAACTACCTATCATCTCCAGATGATATTTATGTATCGCAATCGCAAATTCGTTTGTTTGGGTTAAAAACAGGAGATACTGTTTTTGGTGAAGTACGCCCTCCAAAAGAAGGTGAAAAATATTTCCCATTGATTAAAATTTCAAAAATTAACGGCTTGAACCCTCATGTAGTAAGAGACCGTGTAGCTTTTGAACATCTAACACCCTTATTTCCGCAGGAAAAATTTAATATTGCCGATAGACAAAGCACTATTTCAACAAGAATAATAGATATGTTTTCTCCTATTGGTAAAGGCCAACGTGGAATGATTGTATCGCAGCCTAAAACCGGTAAAACAATGTTACTAAAAGACATTGCGAACGGTATTGCGGCAAATCACCCAGAAGTATATCAAATTATCTTGCTAATTGACGAACGTCCCGAGGAGGTTACCGATATGCAGCGTAACGTACAGGGAGAAGTTGTTGCATCTACCTTTGATAAAGAAGCTACCGAACACGTTCGGGTTGCTAATATTGTTATTGATAAAGCCAAGCGATTGGTAGAATGTGGTCATGATGTAGTTATCCTACTTGATTCTATTACACGTTTAGCTCGTGCTTATAACACCGTACAACCTGCAAGTGGTAAAATATTAAGTGGTGGTGTAGATGCCAATGCGCTTCACAAACCAAAACGTTTCTTTGGTGCTGCCCGTAATATTGAAAATGGCGGTTCGTTGAGTATTATTGCTACAGCGCTTACCGAAACTGGATCTAAAATGGACGAGGTTATTTTTGAAGAATTTAAAGGAACTGGTAATATGGAACTTCAATTGGATAGAAAGATATCTAACCGAAGAATCTTCCCTGCTATCGACCTTACATCGTCAAGTACTCGTAGAGATGATTTATTGCTTGATGAGAACGTAATACAACGTATGTGGGTATTGCGTAAATACCTAGCAGATATGAACCCAGTTGAAGCTATGGAATTTATTAATGATAAAGTAAAACACACTAAAAACAATGAAGAGTTTTTGGTCTCTATGAATGGCTAAACATTAGTCAATATAGATTTAAATAAGAAACCGGATATACAAATAACTGTATATCCGGTTTTTTTATTGATCACTCTAACTAAGTAGTTATTAGAACTATCTTATAAAAGTTTTAAAAGACAACAGTATTGGTTTAAACAGATATTTAAAGACTTATCCACCTCATTCAATTCAGATACTTTAGTGATAAGGTAAGCTTCGTGATTCCGTTGTTATATAAAGTTTTATCTGACTTAACACCTAAAAACACGATAAGACCTTGCGTCACTTATAATGGTAGCATTAAACGCTTCGTACATATTGCTTTGCTATAGCTGATTTTTATAACAAGAAAAAAACGTGTGGGAATTTAAATAACTACATATATTTAAAACAAAAAAAGCCTCGCTTTCGCGAGGCTCTATAATAATATAGTAAAGAACGTTTACTTAGTTCTTAACGATTTTTTGAGTCAATGTACCTACATTAGTTTCTAAAGAAAGGATGTAAACACCATTTGCAAGATCAGAAACTCTCACTTGACCATTTACCAAAGATACGTTAGATCTTTTTCCTAATACATCGTAGATTGCTACACTGTTAACTTCAACTGTCGCTGGAGTTTCAATGTTTAAAACATCAGATGCAGGGTTAGGGTAAACAGATACTTGAGAAAGTGCACTATCATTTACTGATAAAGTAGGACTACAGTCTCCGTTAAGCTCATATACATAATCAGTAGTACCAACAGTCCACTCAAAACCTGAAGCCTCATTATTAAATGCACCCAGTAAACCTGTACTACTTACAGATGAAGACTCCCAACCATCAGCATCGGTTACAATCTCCATCCAATATTTTCTTCCTGTTTCTCCACCTTCTAATTCAAAAGCTTCATCCAAGGTATACGTAATTTGATGAAAGTCAAATCCAAAGTTACTTCCAGTAATTACATCATCAGTAATTGTATACGCATCTACAGTAAATATTTCGATTCCAGGTAAACCTCCTTCATCTAATCTAAATACAAACTCAGCATTCGTTGGTAATCCAACAAAAGTAGGAATAATTTCTTCAATTGAAAATGTAAAATCAGCTTCCACATCAATGTCAATAGCTAAACGTTGATCACCAAACAATCCTCCATTTTCCAAACCGTTTGTAGCCACATTTTGATTACAAGGATCCATTTGCGGACTTGATTGAATGATGTTTTGCGGATTTGAATCTGCTTCATTTCCAATCATGTTTTGTGAAAAACCACTAAAACTAACTAGTAAAGCTCCTAAAGCTAATGTAATTTTTTTCATAATAAAAAGTTTAAAGTTTAATATTCTGGTAACAAATATAGCAAAGTGAGCTAGTATAAAAAGCTTTTATTCAGAAATAATTTGTTAAAAAACAAAAATAAAAAACGCTGTGATGTACTATATTTGCTAAAACGAAGATTTATAATGAAAAAAATAATATCAATTTCTATTATCCTTATCACCTTATCTTCCTGTGCCTCAAAGGACTATAAAAAAGACACATTAAAACCCACCGTGTTTGAAACATCAAA
Source organism: uncultured Marixanthomonas sp. (assembly GCF_963974425.1). Taxonomy (NCBI): domain Bacteria; kingdom Pseudomonadati; phylum Bacteroidota; class Flavobacteriia; order Flavobacteriales; family Flavobacteriaceae; genus Marixanthomonas; species uncultured Marixanthomonas sp. Next base: position 20,392 of record NZ_CAXBCK010000028.1, on the reverse strand, counting down.
AGGGACAGAAACAGGAACGTATTACCAAGTAATGGATTTTTATGAAAATCTGGCAGAAAATTATACATCGATCGCCTTATATACCATGGAAAAAACTGATATTGGCGAACCGTTATCGTTAGTGACCTTTAATCCTAATCGCAGCTTTGAGTCTGAATTTAATAACCGAGAAGATAAAATCGTACTCCTTATTAATAATGGCATTCACCCAGGGGAACCCGATGGTATAGATGCCTCTATGTTGATGTTCCGTGATTTGGCTGAAGGAAAAATAGAGGCGCCAAAAAATGTAATTATTGCCGCCATACCTGTATATAATATAGGAGGCGCTTTAAACCGAAACAGCCACAGCCGTACTAATCAAAATGGCCCTAAGGAATATGGTTTTCGTGGAAATGCCCGTAATTACGACCTGAATCGGGATTTTATAAAGGCGGACACCAAAAACGCAAGCGCTTTTGCCAATCTATTTCGAACTGTAAAACCAGATGTCTTTATAGACAATCACGTTAGTAATGGCGCAGACTACCAATATACACTTACTCATTTATTCACTCAACACAATAAATTAGGCGGTGAACTAGGCGCCTATACCCAAAATGCTTTAATGCCTCAACTAGAGGATTCTCTTCAACAGAAAAAATGGGATATCACACCTTATGTGAATGTTTTCAATCGTAAACCAGAAGGTGGCTTTTCTCAGTTTAAAGACTCGCCTCGTTATTCAACTGGGTACACAACTCTTTTTAATACAATAGGTATGATGGTAGAAACCCATATGTTGAAACCTTATAAAGATCGGGTTGAAGGAACTTATGAGCTTATGAAAAGCATGATTAACATCGTAGACAAAGATGCCGAATTAATACACCAACTCCGTAACTCTAACCAATTGACCTATAAAGCTGGAGTTAGTTACCCAGTGCAATGGCAAATTGACAGCAGCAAAACCTCAACACGAGATTTTAAAGGGTATGAAGGCGAAATGATTGATAGCAAAATTACAAGTTCTAAACGGTTGAAATATGACCGAAACAAACCCTATACCAAGAAAATAACTTATTATGATTATTTTAAACCAAAAAAATCGGTTACTATCCCTGAATCCTATATTATCCCAAAAGGATATTGGAATGTTATTGACTTATTGAAACAAAACAAAATTAAACTTGAAAAAGTAAAGAAAGACACTGTTATTACTGCGGAAGTATATAAAATTGAAACATATGAAACTGTGAAAACCCCATACGAAGGTCATTATTTACATTATAACACTGAAGTAAGTAGTAAAACTGAAGATATTAAGGTTAAGAAAGGTGATTACATTGCTAAAACTGACCAAGAAGGCGTGCGTTACTTAGTTGAAACCTTAGAACCTACCGCAACTGATTCGTTTTTTAATTGGAACTTTTTCGATGCCATTCTACAACAAAAAGAAGGTTTTTCACCGTATGTATGGGAAGATAAAGCCGAATTATTTTTAAACGAGAACCCATCTCTTAAAAAAGAGTTTGAAACTAAAAAAGAGAACGATTCTAATTTTGCGAATAACTGGTATGCTCAATTAGATTGGATTCATAAACAATCCCCTAATTATGAAACATCACACCTTCGTTACCCGATCGTTCGGGTGGGTGGTTAAATATTCTTTCGGAAACAAAAGTTTAATATTTTCATAACTTTTAGTGAGTGCTTTTTGGGACTTTTCGAAGTTTTTCCACTTTACTTTTTTAATCCCTTCTTTCTCTTCTGGATGCAACTCGCCCTCGTAATTGCTGTGCATTTTATACCAATAGGTCACTTTTAACTTAAACTTCCCATTGCGTTTAAAAACGTGGTAGGTTTTCATTAAAAATTCACGAATTTCAAGGTCCTGCACCCCTGTTTCTTCCATCACTTCGCGTATGGCAGCTTCTTCATGGCTTTCTTTTTTTTCAATTTTACCTTTTGGCAGGTCCCATTTTTTATTTCGGTAAATAAAAAGAATTTCTTTTTTATCATTGAAGACCATTCCGCCAGCCGCTTCAACCACCGGTAATTTTTTCCGAAGAAATTTTTCTAGTTTCTCTTCATTTTTATGATAAAGGTTTACGTACAATAGCTCGCCTTTGGTTATTTTTTTTATCAGTTTTTTAAACTTGGCTAGCTTTAAGGGGATGGAGGTATATTGTTTGCCTATTTTTTCTTCAGTAGAAAGAATTATAGGAATATCTTTAACAAAAACTTTATACATTTGCAGTATGATTTTAAACAAAGAAACGGCGCAAAAAACAGCCGAGTTGCTATTGCAAATTAATGCAATAAAATTACAACCACAAAACCCTTTTACATGGGCATCAGGATGGAAATCCCCAATCTATTGTGATAATCGTATTACGTTATCCTACCCTGTTATAAGAAACTACCTTAAAGAAAACCTAGCTAAACAAGTAGAAATACTCTACGGAAAACCTGATGTAATTGCTGGAGTAGCAACAGGAGCCATAGGTATAGGAGCTTTGGTGGCCGATGTATTGGGACTTCCTTTTTGTTACGTTAGGCCCGAAGCAAAAAAGCACGGTAGACAAAATAAAATTGAAGGTTTTATTCAGCCAAATCAAAATGTGGTAATCATTGAAGACCTCATCAGTACTGGAAATAGCAGTTTATTGGCCGCAAAAGCTTTAGAAGAAGCTAACTTAAACGTTAAGGGAATGTTAGCCATTTTTACTTACGGATTTGATGTTTCAGAAGAAAATTTCAAAAAAAACAATGTGGAATTGCATACGCTGAGTGATTATGACCACTTATTGCAACAGGCTGAAAAGTCTAATTATATATCTTCAAAAGAAAAAACATTACTTTCTACTTGGAGAATGGATCCTGCCAACTGGACACCACAATTAAAATAAATCAAGTATACACTACCAAATGAACTTAACTAGTAAAAAAGTAACCGTAAATAAATCAGGCGAAGAACTTTGTCTTTTTTTAAGTGATGTTAAAAACTTTGAGCAATTAATGCCAGAAAACATCAGTAAATTTGAAGTGATTAGGGAAAATGCTTTTGTTTTTGCACTTAAAGGAATGCCCGAAATTGCTTTAGAGGTAAAAGAAACCAATCCACCAAACGAAGTGATATTAGGTGCCATTAGCGATAAACTTCCATTTACACTAACTGCCAATGTTGAACCCATTGACGAGAACACCTCAAAAGTAGAGCTTCTATTTGAAGGCGACTTTAACAGTATGATGGCGATGATGATAAAAAGTCCTATTTCTAAATTTTTGGAAACGCTTGCCACAAATATGGAGAAGCTTTAATATAGCAATTTTATTTCTTTCATTTGAAATTGTTCCGTCGTTCCATTTTCATGCTCTATTAATAAAGCTCCAGTGTCCATAATACCAGTTATAACACCATTAAAGCGTAAACCTGAAGGACGTTCAAAAGTTGAGACTTTATTTTTTCTGAAAAGGGAGGCTTCGTATTCTTGTTTTATTTTTTGAAAATCAAACACTGAAATGCCTCTTAACCTTTTGAGGACACTTTCAACAACTGCAAGAAACACCTCCTCCATATCAACCTTTTTTTCAATCGCCAACCTTATAGATGTGGCTGCTGGCAGGTTTTCGAAAGTTGTTTCATTTACATTTAAACCAATTCCTGAAATACAGGAAGTTATAACTGTCTTTTGCAGTGTGTTTTCAGTTAAAACACCACAAAGCTTTTTAGAACGTGACAAGATGTCGTTTGGCCATTTTATAGTAACATTTGGAACTTTAATGTCATTTAAAACATCTTTTACCGCCAAAGCTGTTAGCATAACCAATAAAAATTGATTTTCAGCAGGCAGTTTATCAACACGCTTAAACACACTAAACGTAAGACTTTCACCGGGATTAGATCGCCAAGTAGATGCCCGTTGTCCCCTCCCAGCAAGCTGATTTTTTGCGTGTACTACTACTTCATCTTCTAGTGTAACTTCCTTGCTTAATTTTTTAAGGTAGGTATTAGTTGAGTCAATGGCATTAAGTTTGATTATCTTCACTTGTAATAAATTATTGCTATATCCTTTTTTTTAGGGTATCAAGAAACAAAAAAGTAATAACTTTGCGAAAATTAAATTAGGTTAATGTCGAAGAAAGAACAAGAAACAGATCAACTTATTACTCAGATATTAAAAGGAATTGAAGATGTAAAAGGGAAAGATATTGAAATTCTGGACCTTAGGGATTTAGAAAACACTGTTTGCGATTATTTTATTATCTGCAATGGTGCCTCAAATACACAAGTTAACGCCATTGTTAACTCCATTCAAAAAACTGTTAGTAAAGCATTAAAGGAAAAACCTTGGCATGTTGAAGGAAGCAACAATGCTGAATGGATACTCATGGATTTTGTGCACGTTGTCGTGCATGTATTTCAGAAACATATTCGGGAATTCTATGATATAGAGGGATTATGGGGAGACGCCAAATCTGTTAAAATTGAATCAACTTACTAAAGAAACAAAGCCTTATGGCATTAGAAAATAAAAATAAGGGCGATAAGTCCCAAGGTAATAAGCCTGAAAAGAAAAAGCCTAAGTTCAGTAATTATTGGATTTATGGAGCCATTTTCCTATTGTTTATGGGAATTCAATTTTTTGGCGGTGGTAGCTGGGCACAACCAGAACAAACCACCAAGTCACAATTTGAACAGTTTTTAAGAGATGGTGATGTTGCTAAGGTTAAAATAGTAAACCACAAAGTTGCTAAGGTTTTTTTAACACAAGAAGCTAAGAGCAAAGATGTACATACAAAATCTACCGGTTCAGGAATGTTAGATCCCGGGCCGAATGAACCAAATTATCAATTTGAATTTGGTGATGAGCAAAATTTTGAAAACGACATCAACGAAATAAAAAAAGAAAACAATCTTGAGACTCAATTGGTTTGGGACACTGAAGAAAATATGTGGGGTGATCTTTTAATTACCTTACTGCCATTTGTTGTAATCATAGCAATTTGGATTTTTATCATGAGAAGAATGTCTTCTGGTGCTGGCGGCGGTGCTGGTGGGCAAATTTTTAATATTGGTAAATCAAAAGCAAAACTTTTTGATGAAAAAACCGACGTTAAAACTAGTTTTAAAGATGTTGCAGGACTTGAAGGTGCTAAAGAAGAAGTACAAGAAGTTGTAGATTTTTTAAGAAACCCTGAAAAATACACCGCTTTAGGAGGTAAAATACCAAAAGGAGCCCTATTAGTAGGGCCTCCAGGTACGGGTAAAACATTATTAGCAAAAGCTGTAGCTGGTGAAGCTAAAGTTCCTTTTTTCTCTCTTTCTGGTTCAGATTTTGTTGAAATGTTTGTAGGAGTTGGTGCATCGAGAGTTCGTGACCTTTTTAAACAAGCTAAAGAAAAATCTCCTTCTATCATATTTATTGATGAAATTGATGCAATAGGTCGTGCCCGAGGGAAAAGTAATTTTGGAGGATCGAACGACGAACGTGAAAACACTTTAAACCAACTACTGACCGAAATGGATGGTTTTGGAACTAATACAAACGTGATTGTTGTTGCGGCGACAAACCGTGCAGATGTGTTAGATAAGGCATTAATGCGTGCTGGACGTTTTGATAGACAAATTTATGTAGACCTACCTGATGTTCGCGAACGTAAAGAGATATTTGAAGTACATCTGCGTCCTTTAAAAATTGACGATACACTAAATACAGACTTTTTAGCTAAACAGACACCTGGATTTTCTGGAGCTGATATTGCTAACGTTTGTAATGAAGCAGCTTTAATTGCTGCTCGTAAAGAAAGTAAGGCAGTGGGTAAACAGGATTTCTTAGATGCAGTAGATCGTATTGTAGGTGGTTTAGAAAAGAAAAATAAAATTATTACTCCAGATGAGAAAAAAGCAATCGCTTTTCACGAAGCTGGTCACGCAACAATAAGTTGGATGCTAGAACACGCTGCACCGCTTGTTAAAGTTACCATCGTTCCTCGTGGACAATCGTTAGGAGCAGCCTGGTATTTACCCGAAGAACGACTAATAGTTCGACCTGAACAAATGCTAGACGAAATGTGTGCTGCCCTAGGAGGTAGAGCCGCAGAAAAAGTTATTTTCGATAAAATTAGTACTGGTGCACTGAGTGATTTGGAAAAAATCACAAAACAAGCGCGAGCTATGGTTACTATTTATGGTCTTAATGAGAAGGTAGGAAACCTCACTTATTATGATTCTAGTGGACAAAATGAATATAACTTTAGTAAGCCATATAGTGAGAAAACGGCTGAATTGATAGATAAAGAAATTTCTAATCTTATTGAAGTCCAATATCAAAGAGCATTAGATTTATTGGAAGAAAATAAAGATAAATTAACTGAACTTGCTGAAGAGTTACTTGAAAAAGAAGTAATCTTTAAAGAAAGTTTAGAGCGTATTTTCGGTGAACGCCCTTTTAAAAAGGACATAGAAAACAAAAGAATCGAAAATCAAGAAAACAAGAACGATAATGATAAAGGAAATCAAGAAAGTGAAGAAGAAAAGGTGGCTAGCAATTAAGTCACCTAACTTTTTTTATCACAAACTTTGGTTTTAAGTATCTATTCTTCCCGTTAGATTTTATATATTTGAAGTTAAACGTATTACGAACTCCTCAACAAACAATGAATGGGTCTGTTTAAAAGACTTTTAAATCCTAATAAAAACAAGTCAGATGAGAAAGCTAAAAAATCTGATACAAGCAAATATTACCCAGAAGAAACGCTTCCTATAGATGAAAAATTTACCTACAATTTCAACAAAAATGGAGGTAAGTTTTTATACTGCGAATCTATAAATGAAGTTCTAGAAGCTTTTGACAATATTTTAATTGAAAATGACTGGTATGAGCGCGATGTTTTTTGCGTCGATAGAAACCTATCATCACGTTTTGATGGATTTAATTTAAATTTTACTACAAAAGGAAACACCACTTTCTTTTTAACCACTTGCGAATCTTTGGTAGGTAAAAACGGATCTATATTACTGTCTTCTAATCAAATTAAAGAAAAAAAATTAAACGAACTACCGTTTAATTTTATTGTTTTTGCCACTACTAGTCAATTGGTTGACACCATTAGTGAAGGGTTACGCATTATCAAAAACAGAAACACCAAACAAATTCCTACCAATATCACTACTATTCAGGACTTTGAAACTGACAAAGAAAAGGACTTTATGAGTTACGGAAGTAGCACAAAAAACCTATATTTGCTGCTATTGGAAGACCTATAATATGAAGGAACTCATTGTGCGAACCCTATCGGGTGTGCTATACATTGCGATAGTTATTATTTCTATGTTTACCTCGCACGAATGGTTTATGGGCCTGTTTTTCATTCTTTCCGTAATTACCCTAAGCGAATTTTTAAAACTAGTACATCTTAAAAGTTACCTCTCCTATGCTTTACTGGCAGGACTTTTATACTTTTTTAGTTATTCAATTTTTGATATAAATGCAGTTAATTTATTACTTATACTTTGCTGCTTTGTAAATCTTTTTCTCTTAAAGGATGTCCTTTGGGTAAGTAAAATACCTATGTTTGAAAAGAAAAAATACGTTGCCATTATATTATATTTAATAAGCGGATTTGTTTTTTTGACCCTTATCCCTGTGTATGAGGAAAATTTTATTCCCGAAATAATAGGAGGCGTATTTATTTTGATTTGGTTTAATGACTCATTTGCTTATATAGTTGGTAAAAACTTCGGAAAAAGAAAACTTTTAGAACGAATTTCACCAAATAAAACTGTTGAAGGTTTTATTGGTGGTTTAGCTGGGGCTATCTTAGCAAGTTTTCTTATATTTAAGTGTTTAGAGGCATACAAGCCAGAACTAACTCTTGAATTTACATTACTAGTTTGGGTAATTATGGCAATAATAGCATCCGTTTTTGGTACTATTGGTGATTTAATACAATCTAAATTTAAAAGACAGGCAGGTGTAAAAGATAGTGGTATTTTAATGCCTGGTCATGGAGGTTTGTATGACAGGCTCGATAGTATCATCTTTGCCAGTCCATTTATTTACGCTTTTTTACAAATAGCTTATTATGTTTCATAAAGAAGGCCATAAAATTATTTTAATAGCTCTTACAATCTGTATTGGGCTAAGTCTAATAGCCGACTATTTTGTCGAAAACTCCTTTATAAAAGGAGGAATTGTAATTTCATTAATCGTACTATTGGTTTTGATTCTTCAGTTTTTCAGGAATCCAAAACGTAGTTTCACTACAAATGACAGCCACGTGCTATCCCCTGTTGACGGGAAAGTAGTTGTTATAGAAGAAGTTTTTGAAAAAGAATATTATAAGGAAAAACGAATACAAGTTTCGGTATTTATGTCGCCTGTAAACGTGCATGTCACCCGTTACCCAGTTGGTGGTAAAGTGGTTTACAGTAAATATCATCCTGGCAAATTTTTAGTAGCTTGGCACCCAAAATCTTCAGAAGAAAATGAACGCACCACCGTTGTGGTGAAGTCTAACGAATTTGGAGACGTATTACACCGCCAAATAGCTGGAGCGATGGCAAAGCGTATTGTAAATTATGCCGAAGAAGGACAAACAGTAAATCAAGCAGACGACAGTGGGTTTATAAAATTTGGTTCTAGAGTAGATGTCTTTTTACCTTTAAATGCAAAAATTGACGTCTCTTTAAATCAAAAAGTAAAAGGAGGAATTACACTATTGGCATCAAAATGAACGACAAAGAATTAGATATTGCCTTTCAAAAAGCTGTTGATAGCATAAACGAACACACCGAGTCGTTTCCTGCAGATGTACTATTACGCCTTTATGCCTATTACAAAAGAGCTACTAGCGATGCAGATTCTGCACGAAGCAGTAAACCACTTATTTCAGCTTTTAAAACTAATGCGCTTTTCCAAACTAAGGGAATGACAACTCGAGAGGCTAAATTAAAATATATAGAAGCGGTTAACACTTACTTTCTTTACAGAAAATAAAAAAACTCCAATTATTTAAAATTGAAGCTTTTAAACTATAGTTCTATCTTTAATTTATTGTTGCTGTGCTTTGTTGAATTTTATTTCATATTCATCAATAGCTTCTGTAATCTTATCGACATTCGCTGATGCCTTCTCGTGCGCAGCTTCCATCGCTTTTTCTAAATCTTTGTCAGGATTCTGAAAAAGATCAGTTATTACGTGGTTAATTTTATCAATTATGCTTTCTTGGCTGTTTTTAATGTCTTCCAACTTATTCAACATCCCTTGCATTTGATCGTACTTAGCTTGATCCATAATTTTTATTTTTACTCAAATTACAGCCAAACAATTGGTTTTAAAAGGAAATTAACGCCTTATTTAAAGGAAATTAAGAAAGTTTAACGCCTTTCAACTATTTTAAAGAAGCTAAACTAGCTTTTAAAGTTTCTATTTTAGCCAAGGCATCTGCCTCTTTATTTTTTTCCATAGCGACTACTTTTTCAGGAGCATTGTTTACAAAACGCTCATTTTTAAGTTTACCTTGAACACTTTTCAAAAAGCCTTCTGTATATTTAAGTTCTTCACTCAACTTGGCTATTTCTCCTTCTACATCAATCGCTCCCTCAATAGGCACAAAGTATTCGTTACTTTTTACCCTAAAAGTTAAGGCTCCTTCTATTTTTTCGGAAACGTAATTCAACTCAGAAAGGTTCCCAAGTTTAATAATTACGGAATCAAATGTCGTCTCTACTTTTTCATTATTAATAACAGAAACCGAAATGGTATCTTTAAATGAAATGTTCTTTTGTTTTCTAATGGTACGAATTCCTGAAATTACTTCCGAAGCAAATTCGAAATCTTTTATCAGTTTTTCATCGAAATCCATATTGCTTGGCCATTCAGCAACAATCAATGCTTCATCTTTAGATCGTTTTGTAATATTCTGCCAGATTTCTTCAGAAATAAAAGGAACAAACGGATGCAATATTTTAAGGTTATCTTCTAAAACAGCAATCACCTTTTTATATGTTGTAGCCGAAATAGGCTCTCCAAATCCAGGTTTTACTATCTCTAAGAACCACGAACAGAAATCATCCCAAACTAGCTTATAAGTAGCCATTAACGCATCGCTAATTCGGTATTTGCTGTAATGATCTTCAATTTCAGCGATGGTTTTTGCAAACTTGTTTTTATACCAATTAATGGCAATAGCATCGGTTTCGGTTTCTGCTTTTTCTTCGGAAATTTCCCAACCATCAATTAATCGATAGGCGTTCCATATTTTATTTACAAACCCACTTCCTTGCTTACACAGATCTTCTTCGAACATTAAATCATTCCCAGCAGGCGAACTTAACAACATCCCAACACGTACGCCATCGGCTCCGTATTTATTCATTAATTCGATAGGGTCTGGTGAGTTACCTAACGATTTACTCATCTTGCGACGTTGTTTGTCACGTACAATTCCTGTTAAATAAACACTGCTAAAAGGTTTTTCATCGCGGTATTCGTACCCAGCAATAATCATACGTGCCACCCAGAAGAATAAAATTTCGGGAGCGGTTACTAAATCTTTTGTAGGGTAATAATAGTTTATCTCATCATTATCCGGCTCTAGAATTCCGTTGAAAACGCTAATTGGCCATAACCAAGAAGAGAACCAAGTATCTAACGCATCGGCATCTTGAATTAAATCGGTTGCTTTTAAATCTGCATTTCCTGATTTTTCTTTCGCTATCTGCAAGGCTTCTTCGGCTGTTTCGGCGACAACAAAGTCTTCTTTCCCGCTTCCGTAGTAATACGCAGGAATTTGATGACCCCACCAAAGCTGACGCGAAATATTCCAATCGCGTACGTTTTCCATCCAATGACGGTACGTATTGATGAATTTTTCAGGAACTAATTTAATGTCTTTTTCAAGCACAGAGTCTAAAGCTGGTTGAGCGAGCTCTTTCATCTTTAAAAACCACTGATCACTCAATTTTGGTTCAATAACCGCACCGGTACGTTCGCTTGTTCCTATTTTATTGGTGTGTTGTTCTACTTTGTCTAGAACCCCTAATTCTTTTAATTCGGCAACTATTTCTTTTCTAACAACAAAACGATCCTTCCCCTGAAAGTGCAAACCATGCTTGTTTAGCGTAGCATCGTCATTTAAAATATCGATTACTTCTAAGTTGTGCTTATCACCCAACATTTTATCATTTTCATCGTGTGCAGGAGTTACTTTTAGGCAACCCGTACCAAATTCAAGGTCTACATATTCGTCTTCAATAATAGGTATCACCCGATTACAAATAGGCACAATAGCTTTCTTCCCCTTTAAGTGTGTAAAACGTTCATCGTTGGGGTTAATACATATAGCGGTATCGCCTAAAATAGTTTCAGGACGTGTGGTAGCAATGGTTAGCGACTCATCACTTCCTTCAATTTTATAATTTAGGTAATATAAATTCCCTTGTTTTTCAATGTGAATTACTTCTTCATCAGATAAAGTAGTTTTAGCCTGTGGATCCCAGTTTACCATTCGATAACCGCGATAAACGTGTCCTTTTTTATATAAATCGACAAAAACTTTGATTACAGACGCTGACATATCGTCATCCATCGTAAACTTAGTACGCTCCCAATCGCAAGAAGCTCCCAATTTTTTTAGTTGGTCCAAAATGATTCCTCCGTGCTTGTGTGTCCATTCCCAAGCATGTTCTAAGAAATCCTCTCTGGTTAAGCTATTTTTATCAATTCCTTCGCTCTTTAATTTAGCAACCACCTTGGCTTCAGTAGCAATAGATGCGTGGTCCGTCCCCGGAACCCAACAAGCATTATAGCCTTTTAAGCGAGCACGCCGTATCAACACATCTTGTATGGTATTGTTAAGCATATGCCCCATATGTAGCACTCCTGTTACGTTTGGAGGTGGTATTACAATGGCATATGGTTCTTTTTCGTTTACTTCAGAATGAAAATATCCATTCTCCATCCAATGGCTATACCATTTGTTTTCAATCTCTTGAGCATTATATTTTGCTGCTACTGCCATAATTTGGTCTAATTTTTGAACTATAGCCTACAAAAGTAGCTATATCTGCAAGATTATAAAAGTGAATAAGTTATTTTGCAGATTGTAGGAAAGATATGTACCTTAGCATACTCTAAAATTTTAGAAATCATGAAAAAATTAGCATTAATTGCATTCGTAGCGCTGTTTGGATTTGCCGCCAATGCTCAAGCAAAATTTGAATTTAAATCTGAAACCATAGACTACGGCGAAATCGCGAAAGGAAGCGATGGCGTACGCGTTTTTGAATTTACCAACACTGGTGATGAGCCATTAGTAGTAAGCGATGTAAAGTCGAGCTGCGGCTGTACTGTACCAAAAAAACCAAATGGTGCTGTTGCTCCAGGAGCTTCTAGCACAATTGAGGTTAAGTACGATACTAATCGTGTAGGTCCTATTAGAAAAACGGTAACAGTTTACTCTAATGCCGATGAGCCTGTAAAAGCCCTTAAAATTAAGGGAACTGTTTTATCGGATAATAAGAGTGTTTTAGAAAAAACGAAGTAAACAACACTACATAACTAATGGAAAGCCCTGCTTAATTGTAGGGCTTTTTTTATATAATCTTTTTCTGATAAAAAGAATATAGGAACAAAGGATTGTAGCATTAAAAATAACAATGACCAATTTTTTATAGCATGTACCGAATGCCTATCTTTGCAATCAGTATTTAGTTTTTACACCTTGAAATAAAAATGGATTTAGAAAAACAGCTAAAAGACATCGAAGACATGGGCGATGACCACATAGGAAGTTCTACAGACACTCCTCTGCGTCTCGATGCTTTCGAACTTAGTGATATCGAAAAAATTGAACGAATTAAGAAAGATGTCTATAATATAATGGACACACTCGGACTTGACTTAACAGACGATAGTCTGAAAGGAACACCTAATAGGGTTGCCAAGATGTTTGTTCAGGAAATTTTTGGAGGGTTACATCCCGATAGAAAACCTAAGGCCTCAACTTTTGACAATAAGTATAAGTATGGAGAAATGTTGGTTGAAAAAAATATTACCCTCTACTCTACTTGCGAACACCATTTGCTCCCAATAGTTGGAAAAGCCCATATTGCATATATTTCAAACGGAACCGTTGTAGGTCTTTCCAAAATGAACCGCATTGTAGATTATTACGCAAAACGCCCTCAAGTACAGGAGCGTCTTACTATGCAGGTTGTAAAAGAATTACAAAAGGTATTAAATACAGATGATGTTGCATGTGTAATCGATGCGAAGCATTTATGTGTTAACTCTAGAGGAATTCGGGATATAGATAGCAGCACCGTTACTAGCGAATTTGGTGGTAAATTTAAAAACGCCGAAACACGACGCGATTTTTTAGATTATATTAATTTAGACACCGATTTTAAGGGATATTAAATATTTGGTGAATGATGACGGGTGAAAGTTGACGGGTGAAAGTTGACGGGTGACAGAAGTAATTAAGAAATATGGAACCTAAGTTTAAATTTGAAAAATTACATATTTGGCAAAAAGCCATGGATTTTGGAGAAGAGATAGAAGTGATTTCTTGTTCTTTTCCAAAGAAAGAAATGTACAACTTAACATCCCAAATTTGTAGAGCTACGGATTCTGTTGCATTGAATATATCTGAAGGTTCTATTTTACAGTCAAATCCCGAGCAAAGAAAATTTCTAGGATATGCCATTAGGTCTCTTGCTGAAGTAGTTACCTGCTTACACAAGATAAAACGAAGAAATTATATTTCTAATGAAGAATTTGAAAAACAATACAACGAAGCATTTTACTTAATGAACATGATGATTGCTTTCAGGAAAAACATAAAATAAATATGAACTTCCTGTCATCCGTCATCCAGCATCTAACTTCTATTTAAAAATATGAAACGTTACGAAGAACAAGAACTTACAATCTACAATTCCATCTCTAAGCAGAAAGAGAAGTTTACACCTATAAATGAAGGCGCTATCGGCATGTATGTATGTGGCCCTACCGTTTATAGCAATGTGCATTTAGGGAATTGTCGTACGTTTTTATCATTCGATCTTGTTTTTCGTTATTTAAAACACCTTGGGTATAAAGTGCGCTATGTTCGAAATATAACCGATGCTGGACACCTTGAAAATGATGGTGAAAGTGGCGATGATCCTATCTTAAAAAAAGCTCGTATCGAGCAAATAGAACCGATGGAAGTGGTTCAAAAATATACAGTCGATTTTCATACTATTATGGAAACTTTCAATGCCCATCCGCCTAGTATTGAACCGACTGCAACGGGGCACATTATTGAGCAAATTCAAATAGTAGAAAACATCATAGAACAAGGCTACGCCTATGAAAAAAACGGCTCTGTTTATTTTGATGTGATGAAATACAACGAAAATCATAATTACGGAATTTTAAGTGGCCGAAACTTAGAAGATATGATTGCCAATACGCGCGAATTGGCAGCTCAGAGCGATAAAAAGAATCCACAAGATTTTGCACTTTGGAAAAAAGCCGAACCACAGCACATTATGCGTTGGCCTTCTCCTTGGAGCGATGGTTTTCCAGGTTGGCACTTAGAATGTACCGTAATGAGTACAAAATATCTAGGTAATCAATTTGATATTCACGGTGGCGGAATGGATTTAAAATTCCCGCATCACGAATGTGAAATTGCACAAGCCGAAGCCTCCAACGGTCAAAATCCCGTTAACTACTGGATGCACGCCAATATGCTTACGCTAAATGGCAAAAAAATGTCTAAATCGACAGGGAACTTTATTCTCCCAAGAGATATGTTCACAGGCGACAACGATATTTTTAACAAGCCCTTTACGCCAACCGTGGTTAAGTTTTTCATGTATCAAGCACAGTATCGAAGCATTTTAGACTTTTCAAAAGAAGCCTTAGAAGCTTCCGAAAAAGGCTTTAACCGCTTGATGGATGCATACCGAGCTATTGGCGGTGTAAAAACATCAGAAAGCAGTAGTATAGACGTAACTCGATGGCGTCAATCATGTTATGATGCCATGAATGACGACTTTAACAGTCCTATTCTTATTGCACAGTTGTTTGAAGCAGCTAAGTTTATCAATGCGCTATTAGACAATAATGAAACTATTACTGAAAAAGACTTGCAACTATTACAAAATACGATGCAGGATTTTATTTTCGACGTATTAGGATTGGTTGATGTAGCAGAAAGCAATGCTCAAGATGGTAACAAATTAAATGAAGCCATTCAGCTGCTTATTGAGCTTAGAAACCAAGCACGTGCTAATAAAGATTTTGCAACAAGTGATCGTATTAGAGACGACTTGCAAAAAGCGGGAATACAGCTTAAAGACGGAAAAGAAGGCACTACCTTTTCACTTAATTAAATACATTTTTATACCGATTTTGTGTAAACCATGTTTCTCAATATAGAAACCCAGTTTACTATTTTAAAAAAATTCTTTTTAAAAATCACCCTCTCAGTTTTTTATACTAGCAGGAACACTATTTTTAAAAGAGCATTCCATATTTTTGATGCTCTAATTATTTTTTTAAACCACTATCAGTTACTTCATACCTAAATTAGAATGAAACAAGTACTTAACAGACTTATAAATCACGAACAATTAACCAAACAAGAAGCCCGAAATGTGTTGGTTTCTATTAGTGAAGGAAACTTTAACCAAAGTCAAATAGCCGCTTTTTTAACGGTATTTATGATGCGAAGCGTAACGCTCGAAGAATTGGAAGGCTTTCGTGATGCCCTGCTAGATTTATGCCTTGCCGTTAATCTAGATGAGTATAACACTATCGACCTCTGTGGAACTGGAGGCGATAGCAAAGACACCTTTAATATTTCCACACTTTCTTCCTTTGTTACTGCAGGAGCTGGGGTTCTAGTTACTAAACACGGAAATTATGGCGTTTCGTCTATTAGCGGAAGTAGCAACGTAATGGATCAACTGGGTATAAAATTTAGTAACGATACTGACTTTTTAAAACGAAGCCTAGAAGAAGCAGGCATCTGCATTTTACACGCGCCACTTTTTCATCCAGCTATGAAAAATGTAGCACCCATAAGAAGGGATTTAGCAGTAAAAACCTTCTTCAACATGTTGGGACCGATGGTAAACCCTGCATTTCCGAAAAATCAATTAGTAGGTGTTTTTAATCTGGAATTAGCACGTTTATATGGTTACTTATACCAAAATAGCACTAAAAACTATGCGATATTACACGCTATGGATGGCTACGATGAAATTTCATTGACTGGTCCCGTAAAGGTAATTTCGAATGCTTCAGAAAAAATTATGCAGCCTGAAGATTTTGGGTTTAAAAGCATTAAACAATCAGATATACACGGCGGTAATACGGTGGAATCATCTGCTGAAATATTCAAAAATATTATTTCAGGCAACGGAACTGAACAGCAAAATAATGTAGTTTGCGCCAATGCTGGAATGGCTATTTCGGTAGCCAATCAATGTAGTATTGAAACGGGAATTGAGAAAGCAAAAGATTCACTACAATCTGGAAAGGCCTTACAAGTATTACAAAAACTTCAAAAACTGAGCGCTTAAATGACTATTTTAGATAAAATAATTCAGAATAAAATAAAGGAGGTCGATGCAAAAAAAGCGCTTTTTCCTCTATCCGTTTTAGAAAAATCTAAAGCGTTTACGCGTACACCTAATTCTTTAGCTGCTGTTTTGCGAAATTCAACAACTGGAATTATTGCTGAACACAAAAGACGCTCGCCCAGTAAATCGGTTATTAACGATCAAGTAAATTTGCCGGATGTTGTTACTGGCTATAGCAAAGCGGGTGTTTGCGGTATTTCAATTTTAACGGACACCAAATATTTTGGTGGATCCTTAGAAGATTTGGTATTAGCCAGAAACTGTGTAGATACTCCGCTGTTACGTAAGGAATTCATCATTGATACCTATCAAATTTTTGAAGCGAAAGCGTATGGTGCCGATGCCATTCTCTTAATCGCCGCTTCTTTGAGCGATAATCAATTAAAAGAATTTTCAAAAACCGCTAAGCAATTGGGTCTCGATGTTTTATTAGAAGTACATAACGAGGAAGAGCTTCAATGTTCCTTGTTACCTACGGTCGATATGCTAGGTGTAAATAATAGAAACCTTAAAACATTTGACGTTTCTATTGACATTAGTAAAGAACTTTCAGAAAAAATACCGAATGACTTTGTGAAAATTTCAGAAAGCGGCATTAGCAATCCTGAAACTATTAAAACACTGCGCAACTACGATTATAAAGGGTTTTTAATAGGAGAAACCTTTATGAAAACTGGCAATCCTGGAGAAAGTGCCAAACAATTTATAGACCAGCTACGATGAAAAATATTCAGTTAAAAGTTTGTGGCATGAAACACAACCCAATAGAGGTAGCTGCACTGCAACCTGATTATGTGGGTTTTATTTTTTACGAGGGTTCTCCACGCAATTTTGAGGGCTCTTTGTCTACCCTTCCTCCTGAAGTAAAAAAAGTAGGCGTTTTTGTCAATGCAAGTATTTCTGAAATAGTAAACAAGGTAAAGCAATTTCAGTTAGATGTTATTCAATTACATGGAGACGAAACTGCTTCATTTTGTAAAGAATTAGCTGTTTCAGAAGAGATAAATACTGAAATCTGGAAAGTTTTCGGTATAAAAGACACTTTCGATTTCTCCGTATTAAAAGAATTTGAACCATATGTTTCTGCCTTTCTTTTTGACACAAAAGGAAAAGAAAAAGGCGGAAATGGTTACGCTTTTAACTGGAATATTCTAAAAGAGTATACTTCAGAAATACCTTTTGTGCTCAGTGGCGGAATTGGCTTAAACGAAATAGAGCCACTTTCAGAAATATTAAAAACCGATCTTCCCGTATTTGCTATTGATGTGAATAGTAAATTTGAAGACAAGCCCGGCTTAAAAAACACCAATCAACTACAACAGTTTATGGATAAACTGAACACAATACAATCAAACTTATGAGTTATCACGTAAATGAAAAAGGCTACTACGGTGAGTTTGGCGGAGCTTACATCCCCGAAATGCTGTATCCAAACGTAGAAGAGTTACGTCAACAATACCTTGACGTAATGCAAGAAGAAAGTTTTCAAAAGGAGTTTAAGCAACTTCTTAAGGAGTATGTTGGCCGCCCTACTCCACTATATTATGCCAAACGTTTTTCTGAGAAATATAACACCAATATTTATCTAAAACGGGAAGACCTTTGCCATACAGGAGCGCATAAAGTAAATAATACCATTGGGCAAATACTGATGGCAAAACATTTAGGCAAAAACCGCATCATTGCTGAGACTGGAGCTGGACAACACGGTGTAGCAACTGCAACTGTTTGTGCGCTTATGGGCATAGAGTGTATCGTGTATATGGGATCAATTGATATGGAACGGCAAGCTCCTAATGTGGCTCGTATGAAAATGCTTGGCGCAACGGTAATTCCTGCTACGAGTGGTAGTAAAACATTAAAAGACGCTACTAACGAAGCGATTCGGGATTGGATTAATAATCCTACCGACACCCATTATATTATTGGTAGTGTGGTAGGTCCGCATCCATACCCTGATATGGTGGCACGTTTTCAAAGTGTGATTTCCGAAGAAATTAAAACCCAATTGCAAGAAAAAGAAGGAAAAGAAAATCCGGACTATGTTATCGCATGCGTAGGTGGCGGAAGCAATGCTGCTGGAGCATATTATCATTATCTAGACACCCCTGATGTGGGCATTATTGCCGTTGAAGCTGCAGGTAAAGGCATTCAAAGTGGAGAAAGCGCAGCTACTTCAGCTTTAGGAAAAGCAGGCATTATCCACGGCAGTAAAACATTACTAATGCAAACCGATGATGGCCAGATTACGGAGCCTTATTCTATTTCGGCAGGGTTGGATTACCCAGGTGTAGGCCCAATGCATGCTCATTTATTTGCTAGTGGACGCGGAGAGTTTATTTCGATTACCGATGCCGAAGCTATGGAAGCTGGTTTGGAGTTAAGTAAACTGGAAGGTATTATCCCAGCTATTGAAACCAGTCACGCACTTGCTATTTTTAAAAATAGGGCATTTAAAAAAGATGATATTATCGTTATTAACCTAAGCGGTCGTGGCGACAAAGATTTAAATACTTACATCGATTATTTCAACTTATAATGAAACGAATACAAGAAGCATTACAGCAAGATAAAAAGCTATTATCCATCTATTTTACAGCTGGATACCCCGATCTAGATGACACCATTTCTATTTTAAAATCGTTGGAAGAAAATGGAGTGGATATGGTTGAAATAGGATTGCCCTTTAGTGACCCTTTAGCCGACGGACCAACGATACAAGCAAGTTCTACGGAAGCTCTGAAAAATGGAATGACTACTGAAATTTTATTTAAACAATTAGAGGGTATTCGTGATCACATTTCTATTCCATTAATTATCATGGGGTATTTTAATCCTGTTTTGCAATACGGTGTTGAAGCATTTTGTAAAAAATGTGCTGAAATAGGTATTGACGGTCTTATTTTACCCGATTTACCTTTAGCTGAATACAACCTACACTATCGCGAACTTTTTGAAAAGTATAATCTTGCTAATATCTTTTTAATAACGCCACAAACTTCAGAAGAACGAATTAGAGAACTAGATGAAGCCTCAAAAGGATTCATATATATGGTTAGTAGTGCTAGTACTACGGGTAAAACTTCTGGATTTGCCGAAGAACAAATCTCTTATTTCAATAAAGTTGATGCCTTACAATTAAAGAATCCACAAATAGTTGGTTTTGGCATTAGCAATGCTAAAACCTTTTCACAAGCCACACGAAAGGCCAAAGGAGCTATTATAGGCAGTGCTTTTATTAAAACACTAACAAACGAAGGCTTATCAGGTATTCCGTTTTTTATTAAGCAATTACGTTAATTTTAACCATACTTTAGTAGGTCATTAATAGAAATTGTGATTGATTATTTTTAGTTTTCTATTGAATTTAAAAATTTAATATTATGGCTAAGAAGTTTGAACGTAAAGAAGAACAAAAGAACCCTACCAATCCTACCGGAAACACAAATCAAGAAACAAACAAGGTAGATATTGATGAGAAAACCATTAAAGATCAACAAAACAAGAAATAATGGGTAAAGGAGACAAGAAAACAAAAAGAGGCAAAATTAATATTGGAAGTTATGGTAAACTTCGCCCAAAACGCGGGAAGTTTAAAATAAAACCAAAAACCGTTAAAGGAAATAAAA
Organism: uncultured Marixanthomonas sp.; assembly: GCF_963974425.1. Classification (NCBI taxonomy): domain Bacteria; kingdom Pseudomonadati; phylum Bacteroidota; class Flavobacteriia; order Flavobacteriales; family Flavobacteriaceae; genus Marixanthomonas; species uncultured Marixanthomonas sp. The sequence goes on along the minus strand of NZ_CAXBCK010000028.1, from coordinate 133 downwards.
ATAAATAGTTTAAAAAATATCCTCTTTTAAAATATTGTATAAATGAAAACCCCTTCACAAATTTGTGAAGGGGTTTTACTTTGGTTGGTTATTATAATAGGATTACTTTATAATCAATCGTTTTGAAACGCTT